>CANQYA010000020.1 GCA_947627965.1 uncultured Bacilli bacterium | reverse complement strand
CGATAATAAATTAGAGATTAAGACTATTAATATAACTAATGAAGAAATTACGAACAGTCACTTTTCTAAAACAATTAATGGTTTAATAGATAAAGCTACTAAAAATAAATTAGCTTTTGGTGAATATATGCATTATCTTTTAGAAGTAGTTGATTTTGTTAATCCTAAGTACGAATTAATCGATCCTAGTTATCGTCCTTTAATAGCTAATTTTATAAATTGTGGTCTTGATTTTAAAAAAGCTAAAATATATAAAGAATATGAATTTATTGACGAAGATAGTCATGGAATAATTGATTTAGTACTAGAATACAAAGATAAAATTATTATTGTCGATTACAAATTAAAAAATATTGCTGATATTAATTATTTAAAACAATTAAATGGCTATAAAAATTACTTAGCTAAAAAGACTAGTAAGGAAATAAGTATTTATCTATATTCTATTATGGAAAGTAGGTTAGAGTGTATCGATGGAGAAGTACAGCAAGTTAGTTAATAAAGATTATCGCTTAAATAAAAATTATCGACCTAGTAATATGATATTAATCGAACCTAAAGTAAAAGGAAATATCAGTGCCAATCGCAAAATATGGATAAATAAAGAAACTTTAAAGAAATGGAACTTATTAGTAGAAGAAGCTAAAAAAGAAAATTATTCCTTTGCGATAAGTAGTTGTTACCGCAGTTATAGTTACCAAGAAAAAGTTTTAAAATATTATATTGCTAAAGAAGGAATTACTGAAGCTTTAAAACATGTTGCTATTCCTGGTACTAGTGAACATCAAACGTCTTTAGCAATCGATTACTTTATTACTAGAGAAAATAAAAACTATTACGATATAAATGATACGATGGAAGAATATGCTTGGATAAAAAATAATTGTTATAAATATGGTTTTATTATAAGGTATCCTAAAGATAAAGAATATATTACAGGATATATTTATGAACCGTGGCATTTAAGATTTGTCGGTGATATAGCTTCTTATTTATATCAAAATAATCTTACTTTAGAAGAGTATCATAAAGAAAAAATAAAAGTAAAAGAAATATGTCGTTAGTATTTCTTTTACTTTTTAAATTTGAACTTTTGGTGAAAATAATTGACTTCTAAAAAAGGTCATTATATACTGTAAAAGTACGGTTTAAATGTTTAAACCTAATAAAAAAGGACACTATTTAATAAAAATTAATATAATAAAAGAGAAAGGACAGGAATATGTTAAAATTATTCAAATATTTAAAAACATCTATTATTTCGATACTTATAATTATTGTACTTTTAATAGTTCAAGCTAACCTTGATTTAACTTTACCTGATTATACATCTAAAATAATAAATGTTGGTATTCAACAAAATGGTATTGAAGATGCGGTTATTAAAGTAATTAGTAAAGATAGTTTTTTAGATTTAAGTGTTTTTTTATCTAATGATGAAATAGCTATTTTAGAAGACAATTATACTTTATTAGAAAAAAATACTAGTAATATAAAAAAATATCCTTTATTAGAAAAAGAAGATATTTATATATATAGTGGCTCTAATAAAGAAGAAGTAAATAATGTTTTAAGTCATGCTTTTGCTTTATCGTATGTTTCTAATATGATAATGGATAATCCTAGTAGTCTAGGAATTAATATACCGGTTGATAGTAATATTATCGATATGTTAAAAGGAATGGACGAAGTTACAAGAAGAAGTGTTATTAGTAGATTAGACGAAGTAGTAACTAAGATGCCTTCTACTATTTTAAATAGTACAGCTATTGAAGAAATTAAAGGCGAATATCAAAAAATAGGTCTTGATTTAGATAAATTAAAAACTGATTATGTCATGATGAGTGGTGCTAAAATGATAGGAATTGCTTTAGCGATTATGACTGTTGCCATATTAATTATTTTCTTTGGATCACGCCTTGCTGCCAAACTTGCTAAAACCCTTAGATCAAAAGTATTTAATAAAGTTGTAAATTTCTCTAAAAATGAAATGAAACACTTTGGAACAAGTTCTTTAATTACTAGAACAACTAACGATATTCAACAAATACAACAAGTAGTAGTTATGCTTTTGAGAGTTGTTTTCTATGCCCCTATTATTGCTATTGGTGGAATTTTAAAGACGACAAGAGCTGATAACTCTATGCTTTGGATTATAATTATTGCTGTGATTGCTTTATTCTTTATTGTAGGAACACTCTTTACAATCGTTATGCCTAAATTTAAAATATTCCAAACTTTAGTTGATAAACTAAATTTAGTATCCCGTGAAATATTAGAGGGAATACCAGTAATAAGAGCTTTTAGTAACGAACGTTACGAAGAAGAAAGATTTGATAAAGCTAATAAAAATTTAACTAAAGTTAACTTATTTGTAAATAGAACGATGTCTTTAATGATGCCTTTAATGATGCTTCTTATGAATGTTGTTTGTATTGCTATTGTGTGGTTTGGAGCTAAAGGGGTCGATTTAGGTACTATTCAAGTAGGAGATATCATGGCTTATATTCAGTATACAATGCAAATAATAATGGCTTTCTTAATGATTTCGATGATATCTATTATGTTACCAAGAGCAAGTATTTCAGCTAAAAGAATTATTGAAGTAATCGATAGTGATATTAGTATTAAAAATCCTAAAGAAGAAGAAAAAGCTAAAGATAATACTGGCGTTATCGAATTTAAAAATGTTAGTTTTAGGTATCCTGATGCTAAAGTTGATGTTATTAGTGATGTTAACTTTACGGCTCAAAAAGGAGAAACTATTGCTTTTATCGGATCGACGGGATCAGGTAAATCAACTTTAATTAATCTAATTCCTAGATTTTATGATGTTACTAAAGGTTCTATTCTAATAAATGGTGTTGATATACGTAAAATGAAATTAGAGACTTTACGTAAAAAAATAGGTTATGTTCCTCAAAAAGGAATTCTCTTTAGTGGAACTATTGCTAGCAATATCAAATATGGTGATAGTAATATAAGCGATGAAAAGATGTATCAATCAGCCAAAATATCACAAAGTGAAGAATTTATTAATAATAAAGAAGATAAATATTTAACTAGTATTGCTCAAGGAGGAACTAACGTATCGGGAGGACAACGTCAAAGATTAGCAATTGCTCGTGCCATAGCTATTAATCCCGAAATTTATATTTTTGACGATAGTTTCTCAGCTCTTGACTTTAAAACTGATGCTAAACTGAGAAAAGAACTTAAAAAAGTAACTAAAGATAGTACGGTCTTTATCGTTGCTCAAAGAATTTCAACGATTATGCATGCCGATAAAATATTAGTTTTAGACGAAGGAAAAGTAGTAGGAATAGGAAACCATAAAGAATTAATCAAAAATTGTAAAGTATATCAAGAGATAGCTTTATCACAACTAAGTAAGGAGGAGATAGAAAATGCCTAGAGGACCAATGAGAGCTAATGCCATGGACAAAGCCAAAGACTTTAAAGGAACCTTAAAAAAATTACTTGGTTATATAAAACAATATCGAATAGCTATTATAGTTGTTATGATATTTGCTATCTTTAGTACTGTTTTTGCTATTATCGGACCTAATATTTTAGGAGATGTTACTACTGAAATATTTAATGGTTTAATAAGAAAGATAACTAATACGGGCGGACTTGATTTTAGTTATATAGGTAGAACTTTACTTCTTCTTTTAGGACTATATGCTTTTAGTGCTTTTTGTTCTTTTATTCAAAGTTATATTATGAATACTGTATCAGTTAAAATATCTTATCATTTAAGAAAAGAAATAAGTACTAAAATTCATAAATTACCTTTATCTTATTTTGAATCTAAAACTCATGGTGAAATATTGTCGCGTATTACTAACGATGTCGATACTTTTTCAATGAATTTAAGTCAAACTTTAAGTCAAGCGGTAAATAGTATTGCTACTTTAATAGGAACTCTTGTAATGATGATTAGTATAAGTGGTTCAATGACTTTGGCATCACTATTATTACTTCCTCTTTCCATGTTAGCTATGAGTTATATTATGAAGAAAAGTCAAAAATTCTTTGTAAGACAACAGTATAACTTAGGAAATATCAATGGGGTAGTTGAAGAAGTTTATGGTGGTCACGATGTTGTCAGTGCTTTTAATACCGAAGAAAAAGAAATAAAAAGATTTGAAGAGTTAAACGATTTACTATATGATTCCGGTTGGAAAAGTCAATTTGCTTCAACTTCGATGCACCCTTTAATGAATTTTATTGGTAATATTAACTATGTTTTAGTATCTATTTACGGAGGATATTTAACCATTAAAAATAAAATACAAGTAGGAGATATCTTATCCTTTTCACAATACGTAAGAAACTTAAACAATTCCGTATCAACTATGGCTCAAATATTTAGTATGTTACAACCTACGGTCGCTTCCGCTGAAAGAGTATTTGAATTTTTAGAAGAACAAGAAGAAATACCGGATAAAGAAGAAGCCTTAGGAAAAGAAGGTATCGAAGGAAATGTCGAATTTAAAAACGTTGTCTTTGGCTATACTAAAGATAAGATTGTAATTAATAACTTTAGTGCCAAAATAAAGAAAGGACAAAAGATTGCGATAGTAGGACCTACCGGAGCAGGAAAGACAACTATGGTGAAATTATTAATGCGTTTTTATGATGTTAATAGTGGTTCTATTACGATAGATGGCAAAGATATAAAAGATTTTAAACGTAGTGAATTAAGAAGTTTATTTGGTATGGTTTTACAAGATACTTGGTTATTTAATGGTACTATTATGGATAATATTCGTTATGGTAAATTAGATGCTGATAAGGAAAGTGTTATTAAAGCTACTAAAAGTGCTTGTGTTCATCACTTTATAAATACCTTACCTAATAATTATGATATGGTTTTAAATGAAGAAACTGATAATATATCAGGAGGACAAAAACAATTATTAACGATAGCTAGAGTAATATTAGCTGACCCTAAAATCCTTATTTTAGACGAAGCTACTAGTAGTGTCGATACCAGAACCGAAATATTAATTCAAGAAGCAATGGATCACCTTATGGAAGGAAGAACTAGTTTTATTATTGCTCATCGCTTATCAACTATTAAAAATGCCGATTTAATTTTAGTTATGGATAATGGTGATATAGTAGAACAGGGAACCCATCAAGAATTATTAAAGAAAAATGGCTTTTATGCTAAATTATATAATTCCCAATTTGAAGATGTATAGAACTTTAATAGTTCTTTTTCTTTCTAACAGTATGATAAATTCATTGTTATTGACAAAATTATTAATAACTAGTATAAATATAAAAGAAAAGGAAGTGATCTCATGACTAAAAATTTAGTAATAGTGGAATCTCCAAGTAAAAGTAAAACTATTGAAAAATATTTAGGTAAAGATTATAAAGTAGTATCATCGAAAGGACATATTAGAGATTTAGCAACTACTGGTAAGTATGGTTTAGGAGTAGATATTGATAATGACTTTAAACCTAACTATATACCTATTCCTGGTAAGAAAAAAGTAATTGCGGACTTAAAAAAAGATGTTAAAAATAGTGAAAAAATATATCTTGCTACCGACCCTGACCGTGAAGGGGAAGCTATAAGTTGGCATTTAAAAGATACTTTGGATATTAAAGATAAAGACTATGAACGTATCTTATTCCATGAAATTACTAAAGATAAAGTTATTGAAGCTTTTAAAAATCCTTTAAAAATAGATGATAATTTAGTTCATAGTCAAGAAACAAGAAGAATATTAGATCGTATAATTGGTTTTAGACTATCTAAATTAATGCAATATAAAACAGGGGGAAAAAGTGCTGGAAGAGTACAAAGTGTCGCTTTAAAATTAGTAGTTGATCGCGAAAGAGAAATAGCTAATTTTATCAAAGAAGAATATTGGACTATTACAGGAATATTTAATGATTTTGAAGCAGAACTATATAATTATAATAACGAAGATATTACTATTAAAAACGAAGAAGAAGCTAACAAAATACTAAGTAATCTTAAAGATAAATTTATAATAGAAAGTATAGAGAAAAAGAAGAAAAATAAAAAAGCTAAACCACCATTTATTACTAGTACCTTACAACAAGAAGCTATAACTAAATTAAATTTTACAGCTAAAAAGACCATGTCGATAGCCCAAAAACTATACGAAGGAATAGATTTAGAAGACGAGACGGTAGGACTTATTACTTATATGAGAACAGATTCTATTCGTTTAAGTGATGAATTTATTAAAAGTGGTTATGCTTATATTGATAAAGAATATGGTAAAGAATATGTAGGATATGTAAAGACAACTAAGAAAAAAGATAATGTTCAAGATGCCCATGAGGCAATAAGACCTACTAGTGTTAATCGTACCCCTTTAAGCGTAAAAAAATATTTAACAAATGACGAATACAAATTATATTCATTAATATATTATCGAGCTTTAGCTAGTATTATGGCTGATGCTGTAGTAGATGCAACTACTGTTATATTAGATAATAATAATTATAAATTTAAAACAACAGGACAAATATTAATATATGATGGATATTTAAAAGTTTATAAAGATTATGAGAAAAAAGAAGATAAAATATTACCAGAATTAAAAGAAAAAGAAGAATTAATAGCTAATGAAATAAATAAAGAACAACACTTTACTCAACCACCAGCTAGATATACAGAAGCTAAACTAATAAAAGAAATGGAAGACTTAGGAATAGGTAGACCATCTACATATGCTAAAACAATAGATACTATTAAAGAAAGAGAATATGTAATATTAGAAGATAAAAAATTTAAACCGACAGAGATGGGAATAGAAACAACTGATAAATTACAAGAGTTCTTTTCAGATTTAATAAATGTAGAATATACTAAAGAGATGGAGGAAGATTTAGATAAAATAGCAGAAGGAGAGAAAGCATCATTAAAAATATTAAATGATTTTTATCAAAAATTTGAACCTGAAGTAACAGAAGCTTTTAAAAATATGGATAAAAATAAAGCTAAAGAAACAGGAGAAATATGTCCTTCTTGTGGAAGTCCTTTAGTACTTAGAAAAGGTAAGTATGGTACTTTTACAGCATGTAGTAATTATCCAACATGTAAATATATTAAAAAAGAAGAAAAAGAAGTAAAAGAAATATGTAAATGTCCTAAATGTAATGGGAATATTATAGAAAAGAAAACAAGAAAAGGTAAAACTTTTTATGGTTGTAGTAATTATCCAAAGTGTAAAGTTGCTGTTTGGGATTTACCAACAGGAAATGTTTGTCCTAAATGTGGAGAATTGTTAGTTAATAAAGGGAAAAAAGTAAAATGTAGTAGTTGTGATTATGAAGACTAAAAAATTCTTCTTTTTTTTTTGTTGATTATAGATAATTTTTGCTATATAATTATTTTAGAATAAAGTAAGTTATACAATAGTGGGTGATATGTTTTGAAAAATAGAAAGTTATTAGTATTTTTATTTATTACTTTTTTTTGTTTTGTAATGCCTTTTAGAGCTGAGGCAAATAGCTTAAAACAATCTTCTTATAATATTGAATGTATTTATAGTGACGGTAGTTTAATAACCAATGAATATTCTGCCGCTGCAACTGAAGAGGATAAAAAATTTATTTTAAATAGACAAGTTTATAAAGTATCGGGAGTAGATACAGCTAAAGTAACAAGTAGCACAGTTTTATTCATTAATGATTTTGGTAAGTATAGTGAAACCCTTACCGATGTAAAAACGTGTCCAAAACAAGCTTTTTCTGTTCAATTTTCTTCTAACGATGATGATTCCGAAGGGGCGGGAAGCATATTATTCTATAAATTTAATTCTAAGATTGAATGTGATGCAACAGCGTGTGACCTAACAAATGAAAATTTTTTAGAAGGTGTATTGGCAACAACTGGTAAAAATTTTCTTAGGTCATTTATTCCAGGAGGTCTTGGGGTATTTGGGACTATTAAAGACGCTATTGCAGAATATAAAAAGTATGATAACTGGAAGAATGCTTTAGAAGCCGCAGGTGAACAAAGTTCTGCCATTCTTATTTCTGAGAGATATACACTTTTAAGTAAAGTGGATGAACCAAATGGCGAAATTTATTATAAATTGAAAGCATCTCAAGCATCTGGAAATGACGAGTATGTAAAATTCACTATTTATGATAATGTAATTCTTGTTGAAAAAGATGGAGAAATAACTAGATTAAATGAAACTAGCAAAACTGGACAAGACTTTGCCGATGCTTTGCGTAATGTTAAATTTAGCGTACAATCTAAAAAAAATAAGGATGGGGAAGAAATCTATAAATATTATGAATACCCCAATATTAATGAAGTTTTAGGGGCATATAAAACTATTTATTTAAATGATCCTTTACCTATTGCAAATTCTGATTCAAGTTCAGCTATAACATACGAATTTACTTCGGATATATTTGATATTAACTTGACGTATGATAAGGGAAATTATGAGGATAAATATACTTTATCTGAAGAAGATCCTAGTGGTTCAGATGATAAGTCAGGAGCTTTGTGTTCTAAAATTTTAAAAAACACTTCACCAATTATAAGTCAAATAATACGAATTATTTTTATTGCTGTACCAGCACTAACTATTGTTTTAACGGCTTTGGATATTGGTAAAATTGTTATTTCAGGTAATTTGGAAGAAGAATTACCTAAAAAGAAAAAGACAATTGCATTACGTTTGATTGTGGTAGTTATATTTATTTTCTTACCAACAATTGTTCAAGTATTGTTAACGATGCTAAAAGATACAAATGCTCCATTTGTTGATAAGATAGAATATATTGATTGTTTATTCAATTCAAAAGGTACTTATTCTAATACAGGATCGAGTGAAGAAGACGATAACGATACAACTGGAAATACAGAAAACGACGAACAGGGTAGTGGTCAAGAAAGCGGTGAGCATAATTTACCAAATAATAATGGTAGTAAACCGTGGGACGACGAAATGAACACTAAAGATTAATTAGGAGGTGATTATTTATGGTGGATCCATTAGCAGCGACACAGAGAATTTTGGCCATGATAATGGCAGCTGGTGAGATTGGATTATTTGGCTGGCTGGCAGCAGGTGGAATTCTATATTTAATAAAGGGAATAGGCTTTTTCATTGATTGTAAGCTTGTTGGCTTTATTTCATATGTATTTGATTATTTTAAATTGATTGCTGAAGGTGAATTATTTAATACTGAGATAATTAATGCCATTATGGCTAAAGTTTATGTCTTTATTGGTTTGTTTGTATTTTTTAGATTGGCTATGACTTTAATAAAATATATTATGTCACCTGATTTAATTTCTGATCAAAAGGCGGGAATGCAAACATTAATTAAAAGAATTATTGTGGGAATGGCAGGTATACTTTTAGTTCCAACTATTTTTAAATTTGCAAATAGTTTACAGGCTTCTATTATTAAAGATCAAGTCTTGCAATCATTATTTATTCCTGAGGATATGGCTGGTATGGTAAAAAGGACCATGAATAATGGTGGAAGATTTATAGGTACATACATATTAACTGGCTTTGTAAGCCCGTCGGCTAGTGCGAGTGATAAAGTAAAAAGAGAGTTTGATAAGGCTGTTTCAAAAGGGGATTTGTCTTTAATTGATATTAATAGTGGTGGTTTTATGGGAATGGGTTATAAGGATCATGACTATACCTATTTCTTTATAATATCTACGGTAGTATTAGGATATGTACTTTACTTATTAATTAAGTTTGGTTTAGATTTATTGGTTAGATTTTTAAAATTGTTAATTTTTCAAATGTTAGCACCAATAGTCATGGTCGAATACATGATTAATGGCTCTGACGATGGTGCATTTAAAAATTGGCGTAATGCGGTTCTTAGTACATATTTAGTTTTGTTTATTAGGTATTTAACTTTATGGTTTTTAGTGTTTATTGTTACCTTAATGCAAGAGACACCAGATACTTATACTTACGGTTCTTTATTAGCCAACAACGATTTCTTGCTTAGAGCTTTCATAATAGTAGCAACATTAGGATTTATAATGGATTTACCTAAAATTATTGGTTCCATATTTGGCTTAGATCTTGAGCAAGAATCCTCTGCTACAAAGGTTTTAAAAACAGTTGGTGGGGCAGTGAAAGGTGTTGCTTTTGGAGCACTAGCTTTTGGTGGTGCTGCCGCTGGTACTGCTTTTGCTCAATCAAGTTCTGCAATTTCTGGAACATCACAGCATTTACAAGCTAGAAAAGCTTACAAAAAAGGTGATTTAACTAAAGAAGAGTACCAACAAAAACTTAAAGGAATAAATGCAGCACAAAGGGCTTCAACATTTAAGTCACTTGGTGGATTTGGTAAGTCGGCTCTTGGACAAGTACCAGGTTTGTCTTCTGCAAGTCAAGGTTTCTCTGCTACAAGTGGTGCAGGTAAGGAAGCATATAATTCCAAAATGGCAAACAATGATGCTAATGTTAAAGCTATGATAAGTGAACGTAAGTCATTAGAAAACGAGCAAAAGAAGGAAGGTATTGAGGCTGAAAATCAACGTAAGCAAGATCTTAGAACAATTGCTCAATCACAAATTACTAACAATCCTACTGTAAGCAAAGAGGCTATCACTGATAGTATGGTAAATACTGATATAGTTGCTAGGTTGAAAATTAGTTCTGTTGACGATTTAAGTGGCATTAAGGCTAATGTTAATGCTTCCATGACTACTTTGGCTAATGGACAACCTCCTACAGTTGATAATTTAGTTCAAAGTGTTAATCAAGAACTTGGTCAAAAATTAAGTGTTCCTGCTAGCGATGTAACAAGAATTGTAAATGAAAAAGCAGGTGACAAACCTATTACAGCTGATACGGTTAATCAAGTTGTAGAACAAGTAGTTAAAGAAGCTAAAAATCCTAATAGTGTCGTAACACAAGAAGTTAACCAAGTTGTAAATCAAGTAATGGGCTCAGTACCTAGTGCTAAACCTGTACAACCAATCGGTTTTAATCTTAAGTAATGTAAATGAATATGTCAAATTGACATATTCATTTTGTTTTGAATAAAAAAATTATAAAAATATGATATTATTATAATAGGTGATTTATATATGGAACAATTTATTGAAGAATTAGAGCAAATTACTGAAGAAAAGCGAAAAATAACTGAAAGATTAGCTAGTGAAACTGACGAGAAAGTTATAGAAGAATTAAAGGCAAGAATAGACCAATTAGATCGTGAAGCTACAAAAATGGCTAAAGATCAAGCTTTTGAAATGGGTATTTTAAAAGAAGAAGAACCTACTATAGAAGAAGAACCAATCATAGAAGAAGAAGAAACAAAAGAAGTTATATCTGAAAAAGATATAATTAATAGAGCTAAAGCTGATGCTTCTAATACTATTAATGAAAAAGAAGAAAAAGAAAAAGAGAAAACAGTTGAGAAAGATAAAGAAAAAGAGACAGAACGAGAAAAAGAAGAACAACTAAATAATAATTATGATTTATCTAGTAGTAAAATATTATCTAATACAACTGGTGAAGAAATTGATATACATTCTTATAATGTTAGTACACGTATTTCTTTAATATATGAACATACTGGAGAAAAGGTTTCTTCTTTAGATCCAGTTGTTACTAGTAAGATGCAAAAATCTTCAAATGATTTTATGAAGTTTTTAACTTCTTCTTATTCAGAGAAAGACTTAAAAAAGAAATATGGTTCTAATTGGCAAGAAAGAGTAATGAATTTATATACTGAGGGTTATAGAGCTCAAGTACAATATG
>CANQYA010000019.1 GCA_947627965.1 uncultured Bacilli bacterium | reverse complement strand
ACTTTTTTGTAGATAACTTGTTATTTTTTCTGGTATATTTCTATTTATTTATTTAAATCGGCTGTGAATAGTAACATCAAAGAAAAAAGAGATATTAATCTCTCGGTTTTATTACGACAGCTCTATTTGGTTCTTCACCAGTGCTTTCAGTATAAACTTTTTCATTATCTGATAAAATACTGTGGACAATTCTTCTTTCGTAAGAATTCATGGGATCCAACTTGGCTTCTATCTTGGTTTTAGCAACTTCCCTAGCTACTTTTTTAGCTAAGTACTCAATATTTTTTTGATGTTTTGCTTTGTATTCGCCAACATCTAAAACAAAATGATAATTAAAACCTAATTCATTATAAATATATTGTTTAGTAATTACAGTTAAGGCTTCAATGGTACGTCCAGCTTTACCTATCAATATATTGTTATTATCACTATACAATGTAATATTTACATCGTCATCACGTCTTTTTACTTCCAAATTAGCTTTTATTCCCATTAGTTCAGTAATATGTTCAATAAATTTTTTAATTTCAAGAATAACGTCATCTTTCTTTATTACTTCTAAATCAATCTTTTTATTTTTAAATAAACCACCTTTTTGTTCATTTTCTTTAATAAAAATATCTTTTTCTAAAACATTTAATTCTTGCAAAGCTTTTTCCAAAGCTTCTTCTTTTGTTTTTCCACTATATAAATACTTATCCATTTAACTTCTTACTCCTTTTAACAATTAAATTTTGAACTATAGTAAATAAATTTGTTGTTGACCAATAAATTCCTAGAGCTGAAGACATAAATAATGACATAACTATTATCATAGAAACCATTACTTTGTTCATCATGTTAGCTTGACCTTCCATAGCTACACTTGACGAATTTAACTTAAATGAGAAATATGTTGTTATACCTACAACTAATACAATTATTATATAGATAAAATTACCATTTTGCATTCCCGTTAATGGTGTTGTACCTAACTGAAAACCAATAAAATTTTCTTCAAATATAGCAGGAAGACGATTGATTGCTTCTAAGAACGCTATAAACAAAGGAATTTGAAGGAAAGCAAATAGGCAGCCCGATACTGGATTAATATTATACTTTTTATAGACCATCATCATTTCTTGACTTTTTTTCATCATCGATTCTTGGTCAGTTTTATCTTTATACTTTGCTTCTAAACGATCTAACTCAGGTTTAGCTTTATTAATTAATTCTGATTGCATAGCTGTCTTTTTGGTGATCGGATAAGCGATTAATCTTATCAAAAGACTTGTTATTATTAAGGATAATCCATAACTTTTAACAAAGTTACCAATATTTACGATTATCCATGCTAGAGGTTTTACAAAGATGCTGTTCCATAAACCTTCATATCCACCTGATGTAACTTTAAAATTTTTACAGACAGGTAATTTCGAAATATCAACTTCTTCTTTATATTTTTTATATAAATCAATCGTATCTTTATCCGTTGGCTGACACAAAATATTTTCGGTTAAACTTTGACCAGTTACTGGATTAGTTACAGGTTTATTAGTTTTAGGATCTTTTAATGTTTTAGTACAACCTGTGGACAGCAGCACTACTAATATCAACAAAATTACTTTAATTTTTTTCTTCATTATATTTCTCCTTATAATTGTTAACTCTATTAATTAAATTATTAAATGCATCACTTAATTCTTGAAAATTAAAATCAATGTACTTCTTTCTAACTATTATAATATAATCTTTATCGTTTTGGTAGATATTTTTATATTTATCAATTATATTTCTTATTTGTCTTTTTATTTTATTTCGGGTTACGGCATTACCTATCTTTTTACTAACGGAAATTCCAAAGCGATAATTTTGATATTCATTATTAGCTACATAAATAATAAAACAATCATTCCAATATTTTTTTCCACAATTAATTATTCTAGCAAAATCACGATTATTTTTTACTACATTTATTTTTTTCATAAAACATCTCCGTATTAAAAGTATATAACAAAAAAGCCACTGTATCCAGTGGAATTATTATACTAGTTTTTTACGTCCTTTTTTTCTTCTATTATTTATTATATCAGTTTCCATTCTAGCAAAAAATCCTTGTTTCTTAGCTTTTTTTCTATTATTTGGTTGATAAGTTCTTTTCACTGTTCCACCTCCAAACTAAAATCTACACTATTATAATAATAGATAGTAGTATTTGTCAAATAAATTTTCTTTTTTTGTAATAAATCTTAAATTCTCAATGAAAAACAATTTTTAGTAAGTATTTCTTTTAAGACGTCTTTTTACTTTAGAAAAGTGCCTTTTTATAATAAATTTTTAGAAACTCGAATTCACATTTTTATTCCAAGTAATTTTTATCAACAGAATTAACAATCTTGTTGAAAACTTTTATCGCAATTGTGAATTAAATTTTGTGGAAAATGTGCAAAAGTCATAAAATACTTACAATATAAACATTTTAATTGTTGATAAAGTTGTTAATAACTTGTGTATAATTTTTTTTTACTTATTTTACTTTATTTTTTCAACAGGATAAGTTACAATGAAGGTGTATTAAAAATTCTTTTCTTAGGGGGGAAGTGATAATAATGGATACATCAGTTTTATGGTCGAAAATTCTAGATAAAATAAAGATAGAAATAAATTCATTATCATTTCAAACCTGGTTTGAAGAAACCGAACTTTACGAACTAAAAAATGGTATAGCTAAAATAATTGTTCCTTATGCTATACATAAAAACCATATTTTAAACAACTATAGTGAATTATTAAAAAAATGCTTCTTAGAAATCAATAATTCTAATGTTGAAATTGAACTTTGTTTAAAAGAAGATATTATTGATGAAGAAAAATCAATTATTGACGATAAACCTAATAATGAAAATGTTATAAACAATCAAAACATCTATAACAATACATATATAAGTACTAACTTAAATACACGTTACACTTTTGATAATTTCATTGTCGGTAATAGTAACAAATTTGCTCATGCGGCTGCTTTAGCTGTAGCTGAAAACCCTGGAAAAATGTATAATCCGTTATTTATATATGGAAATAGTGGATTAGGTAAAACTCATTTAATGCATGCGATTGGCAATTATATTGATAAAAACTCTGATAAAAAAGTTTTATATGTAACTAGTGAACAATTTGTTTCAGACTTTATAGGTATTAATAAAAAAGATGAAAATGGTACTAATTTTAGTTATGTTGACTTCTTTAAGCAAAAATACCGAAATATTGATGTTTTGATAATAGACGATATTCAGTATTTAGGTGGTGCGACGGAGACACAAAAAGAATTTTTCCACACTTTTAACAATTTATACGGTGATAATAAACAAATAATTATATCTTCGGATCGCTCTCCTGACGATTTAAAAATACTCGAAGATAGATTACGAACCCGTTTTTGTTGGGGATTATCAGTCGATATTTTCCCACCTGATTTTGAACTGAGGGTAGCTATTTTAAAAAAGAGAATTGCCGGTGAAGCTATTAATAAATACATACCGGATAATGTTATTGAGTATATGGCATCAAATCTAGGAAGCGATATAAGAATGCTCGAAGGTGCAGTTACAAGACTAGTCGCGTACTCAACTATTATGGGTAGTGAAATAGATTTAAATCTAGCTATCGAGGCATTAAAAGATTATATAAATAAAGGAATAAGTGAAAAAAATGATATTAATAAAATTCAAAAAGTAGTAGCTGAGTATTTTCAAATATCAACCGACGATTTAAAATCTAAAAAAAGAAACTCCAATATATCTTTTCCACGGCAAATTGCTATGTACTTGTGCCGAAAATTGACTAGTGAATCTTTTCCTAAAATAGGAATTGAATTTGGCGGAAAAGATCACTCGACCGTTATGCATTCTTGCGAGAAAATAGAAAGAGAAATTGCTGTTAATAAAGATTTAGCCAATACTATTGAAAAATTAGAAAAAGATATAAAATAAACAGCTATTCGCAAAATAATTCACAGGTAATGTGGTATAAATATAAAGGTAGATAAGGTTATAATAAATTTTCCACAGTTTCCACTGTAATAATAATAAAAATTTAAAAAAAGAAAGAAGGAATAAATATGAAATTAAAAATTAAAAAAGAAATTTTATTAGAAAGCTTAAACAAAGTATCGAAGGCAATATCAACTAAAAACTTAATTCCTATATTATCAGGTATTAAATTTGAATTAAGTTTAGAAGGATTAACATTAACCGCATCAGATAATGATATAACTATTCAAACTTTTATCCCTAAAGATGAAAATATGGATATTGAAAAAGAAGGAAGTATTATAATACAAGGAAAATATATATTAGATATAGTAAGAAAACTACCTGATGAATATATTAATATTGAAGTAATAGACGAATTAAAAATAATTATCTATACAAATAACAGTGAGTTTAATTTGAATGGTATTAATAAAAATGAATATCCTAATATTTCGTTAGAAGAAAGTAAAAAGGTAGTTAAAATAAATAATAAGGTATTTAGAAATATAATAAATCAAACTTCTTTTGCTACTTCAACTGATGAATCAAGACCTATATTAACAGGAATGAATTTTAAAATAGTAGGGGACTTATTAGAATGTAATGCGACTGATTCATATCGTTTAGCTAAAAAAAATATTCATTTAACTAATCCTAGCGAAGAAAATTATAATTTTGTCGTACCTAGTAAAAATTTAATAGAATATAATAAAATACTTGACGATGGTGATGACGATATAGAAATGCATATATTTAATAATAAAATATTGTTAAAATATAATAATTTATTATTTCAATCAAGACTTATTAATGGTAATTATCCTAATACTGATAATTTGTGGCCAACAGATCCTATTTTGACGATAAGTGCTAATTTAGAAGAATTATATAATGTTATAGATAGAGCAAGTATATTAACATCAGATAAAGAGAAAAATATTGTTACTTTTGAAATAACCAAAGATAATCTATTAGTTAAATCTTCTTCTGTAGAAATAGGAAGAGTTGAGGAAAAAATGCAAATTGAGAAAGAAAACGACGAAGAAATTAAAATTTCCTTTAGTGCTAAATACATGATGGATGCTTTAAAATCCTTTGAAGGTACAACTGCAAAACTTATGTTCTTTGGGGAAATAAAACCAATTATTATATGTGCAAAAGATGATGATTCACTAAATCAATTAGTTTTACCAATAAGAACATATTAAAAAAATATATATATCGACAAATTTCGACAGAAATCGACATATTATTATGTTATTTTATCCCTTGTAATTTTAAAAATTACAGAGGGGGAAATATTATGAAATATGAAATTAACGAAGAAACAATAGCGATTATTCCAATGGGAAAATCAAAAACAAGAGTAATTGAAATGGGCGGTGAATGCGAGGTTGCATGTCCTCCTTTTCAAATAATGGAAGAAAATTGCGAATATTATGGAAGTACATATTCTGGAAGGGTTAAGGCAGGTAAAAAAATATTAAATTCTAGCTACAAAATACCTATAATTGTCGAAGAAACAGAAAAAATGATTTTCTTTCCAACCAAATCATATTCTGCTAGAGATTGTGCTTGGATTAATTACAATTTTGTGAATAAAAGATATAAAAATGGTAAAAAAACTATTGTTTCGTTTCAAAATGGTAAAAAAGTTGAGTTAAATGTATCTAAACTTTCAATTGATAATCAATTGTTAAGATCAGGTATGTTAGAAGTAACTTTAACCAAAAGAGTTAAAAAAGGTAATTTTTTATAAAAAAGGGCTTTTATACCCTTTTTTTCCTTTTATATTAAAAAAATATATGGTATAATGATGTTGTATGTATAGTGGACTATGGTTATGGGGTAAGGTGTTTGTATGGACGTTTTTTGGGGTTTTAAATGATATTAACAAAATTAAAACTAATAAATTTTAGAAATTACGATGTATGTGATATAAAATTTAATAAAAAAGTTAATATACTTATTGGTAATAATGCCCAAGGAAAAACCAATATGCTAGAAAGTATATATGTTTTAGCTTTAACCAAATCATATCGCACTAATTATGATGATAATTTAAAACGCAAAGGTAGTGATAACTTTAAACTTAAAGGGGAATTAAAGGTTGAAAAATATTTTAAAAAATTAGAAATTTCGGTTGTAAATAATGATAAAAAAGTATTTATAAATGATACTAATATCAAAAAAATATCAGATTATGTTACTAACTTAAATGTAATTTTGTTTTCCCCAGAAGATGTGGAAACAATTAAAGGTTCACCTGCAACTAGGAGAGATTTGTTAAATATAGAGATAAGCCAGTTATATAAACAATATATAAATTACTATAACGAATATAATAAGATTTTAAAAATGCGTAATGATTACTTAAAACTGATGCTAACTAATAGTGTCAGTGATTATCGTTACTTAGATGTTTTAACTTCTAATTTAGTCGATAGAGCAACTTATATATATAAAGAAAGAATGGATTTTATTGATAAAATAAATAAAAATATAGGTCTTATTTTTTATGAATTAACAGAAGTTCCTAATTTAAAAATTGTTTATGAAAATAATCTTAATATTGAAAATTTAGCAATTGAAGAAATAAAGGAAAAGTTATTAGAAAAATATAATACTAATAAACAAAAAGAAATATTAGCAGGAATGACCTTATATGGTCCACATAGGGACGATTTTCATTTTTTAATAGGTGAGAATGATATAAAAATATATGGTTCACAAGGACAGCAAAGATTAGCTATGATAGCACTTAAATTATCAGAAATAAGTATTTTTGAAGAAGTAGCTGGGACAAAACCTATTCTTCTATTAGATGATATATTTAGTGAGCTAGATAAAAATAAAAAAAATCGGCTTATTAATTATATTAATCAGGACATACAAGTAATAATAACTGCCAATGATACGGTGGGAATAAGTAAAAAATTATTAGAAAATGCTACTATTTTTAAAGTAGAAAATGGAAAAATTATAGTAAAGGGTGATAAAAATGGACAATAATAAAGAAAATGCATATGATTCATCTTCTATTCAAGTATTGGAAGGATTAGAAGCAGTAAGAAAAAGACCAGGAATGTATATAGGTACGACTGATGTTAAAGGACTTCATCATTTAGTTTGGGAAATTGTTGATAATTCGATTGACGAAGCTTTAGCAGGTTTTTGTAAGAATATTGAAGTAGTAATAAATAAAGATAATTCTATTACCGTTAAAGATGATGGGCGTGGAATTCCTACAGATATACATCCTAAAACTAAAATATCAACAGTAGAGACAGTTTATACGGTATTACATGCTGGAGGTAAATTTGGTGGTGGAGGATATAAAGTATCGGGGGGATTACATGGAGTAGGTGCTAGTGTTGTTAATGCTTTAAGTAAATGGGTTGAAGTAAAAGTTTATAAAAACGAAAAAATTTATTACGTTCGTTTTGAAAACGGAGGGCATACAGTCGAACCATTACATGTAATTGGTGATTGTAGTGCTGAAAGAACAGGTACTACAGTAACTTTTAAACCAGATCCTGAAATATTTGATACGGATATATATGATTATAATACTTTAATGGTAAGAATTCGTGAATTAGCATTTTTAAATAAAGGATTATCTATTACACTAAGAGATGATAGGGATTTAGAAGATACTACGGGAGAAACTTTCTTATACGAAGGTGGAATTAGTGAATACGTAAAATTTATCAATAAAGAAAAAACGCCAGTTCATGAAGAAATTATCCATTTAGAAGGCGAGGAAGATGGCGTTTATTTTGAAGTAGCAATGCAGTATAATACTAGCTATAACGATAATATTTATTCATTCGTTAATAACATAAATACTCATGATGGGGGAACCCATGAAGAAGGGGTTAGAAGGGCATTAACGAGGGTAATAAATTCATATGCTAGAAAAAATAATTTCTTAAAAGAAAAAGATGAGCCTTTAACGGGTGACGATGTTAAAGAAGGACTTACAATGATTATTTCTTGTAAACATCCAAATCCTCAGTTTGAAGGGCAAACAAAAGGTAGGTTAGGTAATTCTGAGGTAAGAAAATTAGCCGATAATGTTTTTTCACAGGGATTTGAAAGATTTTTGTTAGAAAATCCTGATTCAGCTCGAGCTATTATCAATAAATCCTTATTAGCGTGTCGAGCAAGAAATGCTGCTAAAAAAGCAAGGGAAATTACAAGAAAAAGTGATTTAGCAACAACTAATTTCTTTGGAAAATTATCTGATTGTAAAAGTAAAGATCCAAAAGTATCAGAAATATTTATAGTCGAGGGAGATTCAGCTGGTGGTTCAGCCAAAAAAGGTAGAGATTCAATGACCCAAGCAATATTACCATTGCGAGGAAAAATATTGAATGTTGAAAAGGCTAGACTTGATCGAGCTTTATCAAACGAAGAAATAAGAACGATAATTACAGCTTTTGGAACAGGTATTGGCGAAGAATTTGATTTATCTAAATTACGTTACGATAAAATAATAATAATGACCGATGCCGACGTTGACGGGTCACATATAAGGGTTTTGTTATTAACTTTATTCTATAGATTTTTTAAACCAATTGTTGAAGCAGGGCATGTATACGCTGCTCAACCTCCATTATTTAGAATTATGCATGGTAAAACAAGAAAATATGTCTTAAATGAAGAAGAATTGGACGATTATTTAAAAAGTTTACCTGAAAATGTCCGTTCTCGTGCGGAAATAGCTCGTATGAAAGGTTTAGGAGAGATGGATGCCGAAGAATTGAACGAGACAACAATGGATATTGAGAAGAGGGTTTTAAGAAAAATAACAGTAAATGATTGTGTGTCAGCCGATGCTATTTTTGAAAAATTAATGGGTGATGAGGTCGAACCTAGAAGAAGATTTATTGAAGAAAATGCTGGATATGTACAAAATTTAGATATTTAGGTGGTGAATTATGGATACAGAGAATAAAAATGAAGATTTTGACGAAAATCTTGAGAGAGTAAATATAGAGGGGAACGATTTTAATGGCTATTTCCACGAAAGAGATAGTTTAGCTGAAAATAACATTGTTGACGAAGTTAAGTCATCATTTCTTGAATATTCGATGAGTGTTATAGCTTCTCGTGCTTTACCTGATTTACGAGACGGTTTAAAGCCTGTTCATCGTCGAATTTTATGGTCAATGTATGAATGTGGATATACACCTGATAAGCCACATCGTAAGTCAGCAACAACAGTTGGATATGTTATGGGTCATTATCACCCACACGGGGACTCTTCAATTTATGAAGCTATGGTTAGAATGGCACAAGATTTTAATCAAAGATATATGTTAATTGATGGTCATGGTAACTTTGGTAACATTGAAGGTGACGGTGCCGCAGCAATGCGTTATACAGAGTCAAAATTAGCTAAAATATCATTGGAATTATTGCGTGATATAAATAAAGAAACTGTTGATATGGATGATAATTTTGATGTAACAAGTAAAGAGCCTAAGGTATTACCATCTCGTTTTCCTAATATTTTAGTTAATGGAACGATGGGAATAGCTGTTGGTATGGCAACTAATATTCCACCACATAATTTAGGTGAAGTAATTGATGGTTGTGTTGCTTATATCGATAATCCAGATATTGATACATTAGGTTTAATGCAATATATAAAAGGACCTGATTTTCCAACAGGTGGAATTATTTTAGGAAACTCGGGTATTAAAACTGCATACGAAACAGGTCGTGGAACTATTACAGTTCGTAGTAAAGCAACAATCGAAGATGCCGGAACTCATAGTAACATTATAATTACTGAAGTTCCTTATGGCGTTAATACTATGGAATTAAAAAATAAGGTTGCTGAATTAGTACATACTAAGGTAATTGATGGTATAGCTGATTATCATACAGATTTGAAAGACGGTGTAAAAATAACTATAACATTAAAAAAAGATGCTAATCCACAAGTTGTATTAAATAATTTATATAAACATACTAATTTTCAAACACAATATGGAATTATCTTTTTAATGTTAGATGGTTTAACACCTCGTACTTTAGGTTTAAAAGCAATTATTTCTAAATATATAGATTTCCAAAAAGAAGTTATTATCAGAAGAACAAGATTTGATTTAGCAAAAGATGAAAAGAGAGTTCATATATTAGAAGGGTATAAGATTGCTCAAGATAATATTGACGAAGTTGTTAAGATAATTAGAAATGCTGAAAGTGATGTTGAAGCAAAAGAAAAACTTATGTCACGTTTTAATTTAACAGATGTGCAGACTGATGCTATTTTGGAATTAAAATTACGTCGTTTAACTGGCTTAGAACGTGATAAAATCGAAGCAGAGTTACAACAATTGTTATTAGAAATAGATGAGTTACGATCTATTCTTGCATCAGAGCAAAAAGTATTAGAAATAATTAAAAAGGAATTATTAGAAATAAAAAATAAATATGGCGATGAGAGACGTACTCAAATTGATATGAGTGCAGTTGATTATATTGAGGACGAATCTTTAATTCCAGTTGAGGAATCAATTATAACTTTAACTAATAAAGGATATATTAAGCGTGTTCCTTCAGATACTTATAAAACACAAAATAGGGGTGGCGTAGGTATCAAAGGAATGGGGACAAATGAAGAAGATTATCCCGAAAAATTAGTTTCAATGAGAACGCATGATTACTTATTATTGTTCTCTAATTATGGTAAAGTTTACCGTATAAAAGGATATACAGTACCAGAGTTTAGCAGGCAATCAAAAGGATTACCTATTATCAATTTATTACCAATTGAGAAGGAAGAAAAAATTACTTCAATAAATGTAATCAAATATGATAATGAAGAATCTAAATATCTTGTCTTTGTTACAAAAAATGGTTTAGTTAAACGTACCGCACTTTCTGAATTTGAAAATATTAGAAATAATGGTAAGAAAGCTATCGTTTTGAAGGAAGATGATGAGTTAATTGCTGTTAGAAAAACAACGGGTGATAAGGAAATTATTATAGGAAGCAGTAATGGACGTCTTGTTAGATTTGATGAAAAAGAAGTAAGAATTATGGGTCGAGGAAGCAGTGGAGTACGTGGAATTAATTGTGATGGATCAATCGTTGTAGGTGCTGAAATAGTTGAGGATGGTTACCAAGTATTAGTTGTAACAGAAAACGGTTATGGTAAGCGAACACCAATTGAAGATTATCGATTAACACATCGTGGAAGTAAAGGTGTTAAGACTTTAAATATAACTGAAAAGAACGGTAAAATTGTTGCTCTTAGAACGGTAAAAGGCGATGAGGATTTAGTAATAATTACCGATAGTGGAATTGTTATTAGAATAGCAATGGAACAAATTTCAGAATTAAGTAGAAATACGCAAGGAGTACGACTTATCAATTTAAAAAATGAACAGAAAGTTGCAACTGCTAATACATTAGAAAAGATAGACGAGAGTTTAGAAAGTGAAGAGCAAAGTGATTAAAGCTTTGTTCTTCTTTTATCTCTTTTAGATAATAAAAAATAGTACAAATGTTTTAAAAATATTTCCCGGGAAATAAAATTTAAACAAATGTTTTATAATTTAAGATTTGATAAATAAAATATAAAAAATATATAATTAATAAAATTTAGAAAAAGACTTGAAAAATAATAAAAAATATATTATTTTAGTTGTAGTGCAATAAATATATTGGAACCAGGTCAGAATCGGAAGATAGCAGCCTTAACAATCTCTATTTATGTGCACTATTTTTTATTTATAAGGAATTTTCTCTTTATAAAGAACAATATAAAAAATAAAGGAATGACATTTAAACCAATCCAAAACAATTCATAATATTATGAATTTAAAATTTTCATTTATTATATTTATGGTGATAACCTCTTTTAGATTTAT
>CANQYA010000018.1 GCA_947627965.1 uncultured Bacilli bacterium | reverse complement strand
ACCAAGTATGGGAATGAATAAATTAATATTACAAGGTTTATATTTAGCTCCAAGTGTTGTTGCTAGCAGTTTAAAAATAGCTATCTTAACTAGTTATATGTTAGAACAATTAGGTTATGAAGTAGAACCAAAATATAACGATATAAGAGCCGATATTGTTCAAAATATTATCTTTAATGATCCCCATAAATTAGTTGAATACTGTAAAGGTGTCCAAGAATTTTCAGCAATCGATTCCTTTGTAGTTCCCACTCCAGCACCTATGCCTGGATATGACGACGAAGTAATAATGGCATCAGGTAGTTTTACCCAAGGTTCTTCAATTGAATTTAGTTGTGATGGACCAATGCGACCACCTTTTATTGCCTATCAACAAGGATCATTAACTTATCAATATGGTAAATTAGGTGTTCTAAATGCCATTAATCATTTATTAAAATGTAAATAAAAACAAAGAAAAGACCAATGAAAAATAAAAAATATACAACTTTTCTTGCTTTTTTCATATAAATAAATTATAATCATAAAGCAATCAAGGAGGGATGACATGGACATTAATGAGCTAATTAATTATGATGTAAAAATTAATTTAGTAGATAAAATAAAAAATATGGATTTTACTAAATTTTCTAATAAAGATTTATTATTCTTACAAGAATGGTCAAATAGAGTTAAAGCATATGCTGATGTAAAAACTCTAGAAGAAGAAATTGTAGGTTATACCTACGATAATGTTGATGCGATTAATAGAAAACTTGTAAAATCTATAAATTTTAAGAAAAGCAATATATTTTAATTAAATAATTTTTAATTTTGTACTATGTATTTTCATATTTTGTTACAAAATTTTTAAGTAAATTATAATTTTAGTAATTTGCTTTTTTTTTATTATTTTTTAATAATAGAAAAGGTGACTTTTATGGATTATAAAGTAGGTAAATATTTTTTAGATAACGATCAAAAAAGAATAATTTTTAATAATACTAATTACTTATTAGTAGTAGCAGGAGCTGGTAGTGGTAAAACCCTTACTATTGTAGGTAAAATTAAGTATTTAATTACTATAGAAGGATTAAGTCCTAATCAAATATTGTGTCTCTCTTTTACTAAAGAAGCTAGTAACAGTTTAAAAAATAAAATAAAAAATTTAATTAACTACGATATACCTGTATATACTTTCCATAAATTATCCTTAGAAATATTAAAAGAAAATAACTATTCATACGAGATTAGTGATGAAAACCTTTTAGATTTTATTGTTCATGAATTTTTAGAGATAACTGTTTTAAAAGAACCAAAGTTTATGAAATACTTATTGAAATACTTTAAAATAAGACCTATATATAGTATAGAAAAACAATATATGAAATTTTACAATAGTAATTATGAAAAGATAAAAGCATTAGAAAAAAATATTATTACTTTTATCCATTTATTTAAATGCCATAACTATACTGTAAAAGATTTTAATTCTTTTTTAAAAAAGATTAAGAAAATATATAATTTTAATTATCCAAAAGAAAAAATATTTTTAATAATAGTACTTAATATTTATTTAATTTATTCTAATTATCTAAGTAATAATAAAGAAATAGATTTTGACGATATGATAACTTTAGCTACTGAGTGTGTAAAAAATAAAGGTATTAAAAAAGATATTAAGTATATTATTATAGACGAATACCAAGATACATCATTTATTAGGTTTAATTTGATTAAAGAGATTATTAATTGTTGTAACTCTCGTTTTATGGTAGTAGGAGACGATTACCAAGCTATTTATCGTTTTACTGGTTGTGATATATCTTTATTTTGGAATTTTCAACAATATTTTAAAGGTTCGCAAATTATGAAGATAGAAAATAATTATCGAAATTGTAGTGAACTTATCAAGATAATGACTAATTTTATAACTAAAAATAAATATCAAATAGAAAAAGAATTAAAATCTAATAAAAGTATTAAGTATCCAATAAAAATTGTCTTTTATAAAGATATTAAAAAAACTTTTTTAAACTTAATTACTAAAATATATAATGATTTTAAAACACCTATTTTAATATTAGGAAGAAATAATAATGATGTTAAGATGCTTTTAAATGAAGATTTAAAATTAAATGGTAATAAGTTAATTTATAAAAATAATAAAGATATAGATATGTATTATTTAACTGTTCATAAAGCGAAAGGATTAGAAGAAGAAAATGTTATTATTATTAATTTAATAAATGGATTAAATGGTTTTCCTTGTCAAATTGTTGATAATAAAATATTAAGATTAGTAAGTAATAATAAGGAATATTATCCTTTTAGTGAAGAAAGAAGATTATTTTATGTAGCACTTACTAGAACTAAAAATTATGTTTATCTTTTAACGCCTTATATTAATAGTTCTATTTTTGTTAAGGAATTATTAAAGGATAAAAGTAAAGCAGTAAAAGTATTAAAAATGTAGTAAACGATAAATATGATACTTAATATATTCGATTTAAAAATGTCATAAAGTGAAAAGTTAAATTCCATTTTCTAAAGATGGAATAAGAATGTCTTATTATTATTTTTTACTATCTTGGTATTAATTTATATAAAAATAATATTACAATCCTAAATTTATCAGTTTTAAAAGTGTAAAATTTGTAAAACCCTTTGTTTATAAGGGTTTGAGAAGATTTTAAGTATCCAAAAAAGGTGCGTAATATTTTTTTCTTTTCTCTATCTTTTTATTGATTTATAGAAAAAGTAATATTATAATGGAACTAAGAAAAGAGGAGGTATTAGGAGTGAAAGCTGTTCAAGAAAGGGATATTGTTGTTTGCGTTTTGTTATCCATTGTTACTTGTGGTATTTATGGAATTATTTGGTTTATTCAGTTAACAGACGACATGAAGACTGTTAGTGGAGATAACAGTTTATCAGGGGGAAGAGATTTCTTACTAACATTAATTACTTGTGGAATTTACGGATATTATTGGGCTTACAAAATGGGTAAGGCTGAAGTAGTTGCAAAAACTAACAATAATTTACCAAGTAATGATAATTCTATTCTATATTTAATTTTACAAATCGTTGGTTTAGGAATTGTTAACTACTGCTTAATGCAAAATGAATTAAATGGCTTTGCAAAACAAAATGCACAATAAAAGAATTTAATTCTTTTTTTCTTTATGGAAAATATTTCTAAAAAAAGATTATTATTATCTTTAAAAATTCTATTTATTAGTGTTTTGTTAGCCATTATTTATGTTATTCTTTTTGTAAAATTTGGGATTGTTATTCCTTGCTTTTTCCACGAAATAACGCATCTTTACTGCCCCGGGTGTGGGATTACAAGAATGATAGTCTCTTTATTGAGAATAGATTTTTACCAAGCTTTTCGCTTTAATCCCCTTCTTTTTATCTTTTTACCTTTTACTATATTTTTAGTAGTAGATGCTTTTATTAAATGGTTAAGGGGATCAGATACTTATTTTTATAAAAAAATAAGTAATAAAGTATGGATAATATTAATTATTGTTACTATTGGTTTTGGTATTATAAGGAATATTCCTTATTTTGATTATTTAATTCCTACAGTAGTTAGATAGAGGTAATATGAAAAAAAATGAAAGAATAGATATTGTTTACGAAGATAAAGATATATTAGTGGTTAATAAACCATATGGTTTATTAACGATAGCAACGGATAAAGAGAAAGAAAAAACTTTATTTCATCGTGTCTATACTTATATAAAAAAGAAAAATAAAAATAATAAAATATTTATTGTTCACCGTTTAGATAAAGATACATCTGGTTTAGTTTTATTTGCTAAAACTGAGTTATTGAAATTAAAATTACAAAATGATTGGGATAATTTAGTTAAAGAAAGAAAATATTTAGCAGTAGTTAATGGTGTTTTAGATAATGATAGGGGTACCGTAACTTCCTGGCTTAAAGAAACTAAGACCTTACTAACATATTCCTCTAAAGATGGTGATGGGAAGAAAGCAATTACCGAGTATCGTGTAGTAAAAAGTAATAATAAATATAGCTTATTAGATATTTCTATTAAAACTGGTAGAAAAAATCAAATTCGTGTTCATATGAAAGATATAGGTCACCCAATTGTAGGAGATTATAAATATGGGGAAAAAGACAATTTCAAAAGAATGTATTTACATGCTTATAGATTAAAACTTATTAATCCAATAAATGGAAAAATATTAGAATTTGAAACCGATGTGCCGTCATCTTTTATTGAATTAATAAAATAAATGTATAATTTTTTTCCTTCCTTTACATAATATAAATGTGAAAAAATCATGAAAATTAGCAAACTCTGTTGACAAGTGCTAAAAGGAGTGGTATAACGTAATTATGAAAGGAAGGGTGGATATGAATATAATCCCAAAAAGATATTATCTAGATGATTTTTTTGATGACTTCTTAACTACTTCAAGTAGTACTAAGAATGCAATGAAATGCGATATTTACGAAAAAGGTGGCGATTATCATATTGAAATGGATATTCCTGGATTTGAAAAAAAGGATATCAATATCGAAACCGATAATGGATATTTAACAATTACAGCTGAGAAGAAAGACGAGGTCGAAGACGAAGATAAAAATTATATACGTAGGGAAAGAACTTACGGTAAATATCAAAGATCATTTTATTTAGGTGATTTAGAGACAGATAATATTAAAGCAGAATTTAAAGATGGTATGTTAAAACTTACTGTTCCTAAAAAAGAAGCTGTCGAAACTAAAAAAACCATTGAGATTGAATAATAAAAGGCGTTTTAGGACGCTTTTTTTCATGTGTAACTAATAAAAAGAATATCATATAATGGTGATTAAATGAATTATGTAGATAATAATTTTTATTGGTTGATAGATAGGATTAATAATAAGACAAAAGAAGAATTATTTAATCATATCAAAGATAAATATATGAATTTACCAAAAGAAACGAAGCTAGCTATCGAAAAATTTTTAAATGATTATGACTACTGGGGAAAACTAAGTTACCAAGATAATATTTTTGAAGAAATAGAAAATAAAGTTGATACCTTTTACAATCATTTAGAAGCTTTAACATTTCTCTACGAAAATCTGAATGATTATCGCTCTAAAAAGTTGCTTTTTAGTATTTTATATAATTGGTATGATTATGATTTTGAAAATTTAAAATCACTTATGGATAATACTTATTGTCATTATTTTGATTTAGATATATTACCCTGTCAAAATGAAGTTTTTGTCGATGTTGGAGCATATATAGGCGATACGACGTTGGATTTTATTAATAGTTATGGTAATTATAATAAAATATATTGTTATGAAATGACTAAAGATTCTTTTAATATACTTAAAAATAATTTAAAAGAGTATTCCAATATTATATTAAAAAATAAAGCAGTTAGTGATAAAGAAGAAATTTTACATATGAATTATAATAGCAAATCATTATCAGCTAATGCTTTAAGTATTGAAGGTGAAAAGGTTAAAGCTACTTCGTTAGATAAAGATATAAAAGAAAAAATTACTTTAATAAAAATGGATATTGAAGGAAGTGAGTATAAGGCTTTAATTGGTGCGAAAGAGCATATTGTTAAAGAACACCCTAAATTATTAATATCAGTTTATCATAATCACTACGATATTTGGAAAATACCAAAAATGATTAAAGAAATATGCCCTAGTTACAAATTCTATTTAAGATATTATGGTAATTATTTGTTCCCAACGGAAATTGTATTGTTTGCCGTTTAATTAAAAATAACAAAAACTAATACATAAATATTAAACTATGATAAAATATTAGTATAGTTATGGGAGGATATATTATGGAAAAGAAGAAAAAAGAAATTGTAAAAATGTTACTTAATAAAGATATTGACGAAAAAGATGAGGAAGAAATGCTTGACTTATTAGTTAACAGTCCGATAACAGTTGATGTCGATAAAGAAAATGATGAGAAAATGACTTTTGGTGATAAAGTTGCCGATAAATTAAGCGAAGTAGCGGGTAGTTGGACTTTTATTATCTTGTTTTGTGCCTTTTTATTGTTGTGGATTATTATTAATGGTGTCGTTTTAGTAAATGCTATTGATCCATATCCATTTATTTTACTTAATTTATTACTATCTTGTCTTGCGGCATTGCAAGCTCCTATTATCATGATGAGCCAAAATAGACAAGCTAAAAAAGATATGATAAGAAATAAAAATGATTATCATACTGATTTAAAAAGTGAATTAATTTTAGAGCAGTTGCACGATCATATTGAGAAAGTTTTACAAAATCAAAATAAAATTTTAGCATACATAAAAGAAATAAATGATAGTGAAAAAAAAGACTAAGTGTTCGACAAATATTAGACAAAAAAATAGTGTTAATTTTTTGAGGTGTTTTTTTAAGAATTTGACACTTCTTTTTTTAATAAAAAATAGGAAATGTCAAGAAAAAGTGCCTTAGAAAAAAGAGAAAAAATAAGGAAAATTAAAAAATGAAAAAATTTAAAAAAGTTAATTTTTAGTAAAAAAATAAAAATCAAAAAAGCAAAAAAACGCTTGCAACCCCTTATAAATAAAGGAAATCAATAAAAATATAAAAAAATAAAAAAGTCAAAAAAAATTAAAAAATGTTAATTTACATTTTTTGAAAAAAAGATTTTTTTAGTAAAAATGCTTATAAAATAAGGGTTTCAAAAAGTATCGAACAAAATTACAATAAAAATGTTTTATAAATGTATTGACTTTCACCAAGGATGTATTAAAATTTTAATTAAGAGAGAGGTAATGGAGGTAGTAAAAAATGGTTACAAGTGAAGAACTTTTGGAAAACTTAAAAGTAGTTAAAAGAAATGGTAAGAAAGTTGATTTTAATGGTACTAAAATAGCAATGGCTATTAAAAAAGGTTTCGATAATGTCGAACACGATACTAATTCGGAAGAAGAAGTACCTACTTATAATGAAAAAGATATTCAAAAAGTATATCAAGCTGTTATTAAACGTATTGAAAAAGACTATAAAGATGAAGAAAAAATAAAAATTGAAGAAATTCAAGATATTATCGAAGACGAATTAAAAAGAAAAGGTTATCAAGATGTATATCAATCATTTTCTGATTATCGCGAAAGAAGAAATCAATCACGAGCTATGTTTTTCGACGATAAAAAAATGCATAAATTTTTAAAAACTTTGGAAGGACTTGGATTGAAGTCAGCTCACGAAGACGATACTAAAAGAGAAAATGCTAACGTTGACGGTGATACAGCCATGGGTACAATGTTACAATATGGATCAACGGTATCAAAAGAATTTGCTAAAGCTTATTTAATGAAGAAAAAATATGCTGATGCTCACGACGAAGGTGATATTCATATTCACGATATGGATTTCCTACCAATGGGAACGACAACTTGTATGCAAATTGATTTGGAAAAATTATTTAAAAATGGTTTTTCAACAGGACATGGACATTTACGCGAACCACAAGACATTATGTCATATTCTGCTTTAGCAGCTATTGCTATTCAGTCAAACCAAAACGATCAACATGGTGGTCAAAGTATTCCTGCTTTTGACTATTATCTAGCACCAGGAGTATTAAAAACATTTAGAAAACAATTTAAACAAACTTTATCTGATTTATTAGATTATAGTGATTTTGGTAAATTCGTTAATTTTAATAGTGTTATAAAGGAAATAGATAAATTAGATAGTATTGATTTAGATATAAATTGCTTCGATAAATTCTTTAAAGATTCTAGCGAAGTTAAAAGATTATTTGAAATGTCATATGATAAAGCTTTAAAAAAGACTAATCGTATTACTTATCAAGCTATGGAGGCTTTTGTTCATAACTTAAATACAATGCATTCAAGAGCAGGAGCTCAAGTACCATTCTCATCTATTAACTTTGGTACTGATACATCAAGTGAAGGAAGAATGGTTATTGAAAATTACTTAAAAGCAGTTGATGCAGGATTAGGACATAGTGAAACACCTATCTTCCCAATTTCAATATTTAAAGTAAAAGAAGGGGTAAACTTTAATCCAGGAGATCCTAACTATGATTTATTTAAATTATCATGCAAAGTATCTGCTAAAAGATTATTCCCTAACTTTTCTTTTATCGATGCTCCATTTAATAAACAATATTATAAAGAAGGAGATTTTACAACGGAAGTTGGTTATATGGGTTGCCGAACTAGGGTTTTAGGAAATCATGTCGATCCTGATAAAGCTGTAACACCAGGGCGTGGTAATTTATCATTTACTTCTATTAACTTACCAAGATTAGGTATTAAACATGGAATAGTAAATGGTAGAGATAAACCTGATATTGATGGTTTCTTTGAAGAATTAGGAGAACTTGTCGAGCTTGTAAAAGACCAATTGTTAGATCGTTTTGAAATACAATGCAGTAGACATGCTTATAACTTCCCATTCTTATTAGGACAAGGTGTTTGGTTAGATTCTGAAAAGTTAAAACCTGACGATAAATTGCGTAAAGTATTAAAACATGGAACCTTAAGTATCGGTTTTATAGGACTTGCAGAATGTTTGAAAGCTTTAATTGGTAAACATCATGGCGAAAGTGAGGAAGCTCAAGAATTAGGATTAAAAATTATAAAGTTTATTCGTGATAAATGTGACGAATATAGTGATAAATATAATTTGAATTTTACTTGTTTAGCAACACCAGCTGAGGGATTATCAGGAAGATTTACTAATATTGATAAAGCGGTATATGGAAAAATTAAAGGTGTAACCGATAGAGCTTACTATACCAATTCATTCCATATTCCAGTATATTACAATATAAGTGTAGCAAGAAAAATTCATTTGGAAGCTCCGTATCATGCTTTAACTAATGCTGGACATATTTCTTATATTGAATTAGATGGTGATCCAACTGAGAATTTAGAGGCTTTTGAGAGTATTATTCGTCTTATGGAAAAAGAAGGTATTGGTTATGGAGCAATAAATCACCCTGTCGATAGGGATCCTGTTTGTGGATATGTTGGTATTATTCACGATGTATGTCCAAAATGTGGACGTCGTGAAGGAGAATCAGTTAGTATGGAAAAAATCACAAATTTGATTTGCGATTGTAATAAATAAAGAAAGAGGTGTAATTATGGAAAAAATCGAAGAAGAAAGAAAAGCAGTAGGAAAACAAGTTGGAGAAGGAGTTGGATTTGAAAGAATTCGTCGTATAACAGGATATTTAGTTGGTACAGTTGATAGATTTAACGACAGTAAACGTGCAGAAGAACACGATCGTGTAAAACACGATACTACTGGTATTTGTTCTTGCAGTAATTAAATCTTATGAAAGTAAGACTTGCTAGCAACCTACAAGCTGATAGTATAGTTGACGGTGAAGGAATAAGAGCAGTTGTTTGGATGCAAGGGTGCAGTCACAATTGCAAAGGATGCCATAATCCTCAAACCCATGATTTTAATGGCGGATTTATTGCCGATACTGAGGATATAAAAAAAGGTATAAGTGAATTAAAATTAGTTAATGGTATTACTTTATCAGGTGGGGATCCCATGTTTCAAGTTGAACCATCACTCGATATTGCTAAATATTGCCATCAACTAGGATTAAATGTATGGTGTTATACAGGGTATACTTTTGAACAGTTATTAAAAATAGCCGAAAAAAATCCTAAAATGCTCGAATTATTAAATGAACTAGACGTATTAGTTGACGGTAGGTTTGTCTTAGAAAAGAAAAGTTTAAATGCCCATTTTAGGGGATCGACTAATCAACGAATTATTGATGTACCACAAAGTCTTAAATTAAATAAAGCAGTATGTGTGAAAAAATACGAATTAAAAAATAATGAGGATAAAAAAGGAGAAGGATTATATATATAATTATTTTCCTTTTTTTGACAATTAATATAATTTATTAATAATTATTTAGTTATAAAAAATGTATTAATAAAACAAAAACAGTAATTTATATGCATTTTTTTAGTAAATATTTAATAATTCCCAAAATTTACCAAATAAAATATTTATATAATATTTGACCATATACTTAGAAGGGGTATATAATGAAGATATAGGAGGAAATATGGAAAAAGTAGATGACAATCAAAGAAGACAGGAATTAAACACAAGACTTAGTCGTATCGAAGGACAAGTTAGAGGAATAAAACAAATGATTACTGACGAGAGAGATTGTGACGATATTCTAATTCAAATATCTGCTATTATTAATTCCTTAAAAGGATTTAGTAAAACAATTATTAGAGATCACTTATCTAATAAAGTAGTAGAGGAGTTAAAAAATGGTAATTTAGAAACCGTCGACGAAATAATTACTTTGTTTACTCGTATCGATTAAAAATTCCTAAAAAAGTTATCAAGTAAGATTGATAGCTTTTTTTTAAATTAATATTTTATTATTGTTCCAACGTGTTATAATATTAATATAATAAAATATGAGCATATAAAAATATAATCATATAAAAATATAATCATATAAAAATATAATCATAGAAAGGGGTATATATGTTAGGAATTTTTAAATCTAATTTAAAAGAATCTTTTAGTACAATTATGCCTATTGTTTTAATTGTTGCTTTTCTTTCGATATTTGTTCCTGTTACTCCATCTTTGATTGCGTCATTTATCATTAGTTCAATAATTTTGATAATAGGAAGTGCTTTATTTACTTTTGGAGTAGATATATCGATGATCCTTATTGGGGAAAAAATTGGTAATAAATTAGTTAAAAGTAAAAAAATATGGATTGTCTTATTAGTTAGTTTTATTATAGGTACTGTTGTAACGGTAGCTGAACCTGATTTAAGAGTTTTAGCTCAACAAATAACATCAATTCCCACTTTAACTTTAATTATAGTTATTGGAGTTGGGGTAGGGCTTTCATTGTTGTTATCGTCATTGAGGTCATTATATGGTTGGAGTTTAAATGTAATGCTTTTAATTGGCTATATTATTGTTTTAGTTTTTACCTTTTTTATACCCGAAGAATTTGTTCCTGTGGCTTTTGATACAGGAGGTATTACGACAGGAACGATCAGTTTACCATTTATTCTTACATTAGGTGTTGGTTTAGTTGCTAATCGTACGGATAAAAAAGCTCAAGAATCAGGTTTCGGTCTAGTTTCTTTGTGTTCGGTAGGACCAATTATTATGGTTATGTTACTAGCGTTAATATATTCGCCAACTAGTTCTTATGATCCCTATAATTTAATTAGATTAAATATTAATTTTATCGATTATATCGAACAGTTAAAGATATCTATTTCTGATGTTATTATTTCTTTATCACCAATATTAGTAGTTTTTGTTATATTTCAATTTCTAACTAGAGCTATTTCAAAAATAGAAATGCGTAAAATAATACTTGGTATTGTCCTTATTTTCTTAGGATTAACTTTATTTTTTACTTCGGCTAATGTCGGTTTTATGGATATGGGTTATTTTATTGGAAAATATATTGCTGGTACTCAATATAAATATCTTTTAATTCCTTTAGGAATGATAATAGCTTTTTATATTGCTATAGCCGAACCTGCTGTACAAGTATTGAATAGCCAAATTGAAGAAATAACCGAAGGTAATATTTCCAAAAAGACTTTAAATATTAGTTTAGCTTTAGGAGTAAGTATTGCAACAGGTATGTCAATAATAAGAATTTTTACTAATACTTCATTTTTATATTACATTATTCCAGGTCAAATTCTATCTTTAGTTTTAATGCTTTTCTGTCCTAAACTTTTTACAGCTATAGCTTTCGATGCTGGAGGTGCTACAGGAGGAACGTTAACCGCTGCTTTCCTTTTACCAATAACAATAGGTATATGCTTAGCAACAGGCACTAATGTTTTAAAAGGAGCTTTTGGTATTGCGGCACTTGTCTCTTTGGCACCACTAATTACTATTCAAATCGTAGGAATTATCTATAAATATCGAAACAAAACAGTTATTAATGTCGATGATCTTGATGATTCAATTATTGATTTTGATTGGGGAGAAGAATATGACTAAATTAAAATTATTAATAATAATTGCTGATGAAAATCACGAAAATCAATTAAAAGATATATATAACAAAAATGATATAACTTTAAAGATAGTATCTTATGGTACAGGTACTGCTTCACCAAGTTTAT
>CANQYA010000017.1 GCA_947627965.1 uncultured Bacilli bacterium | reverse complement strand
ATAACACATTTTCACTTTTTCTTTGTCAACTATTTTTTTTACCTAAACTCAAATAATAATTTAACCATATTATTTATATATAAATATTTTATCGAGTTACATTTTACAAAATATTTAAATGTCAAAAAAAATAAAAATATTAACATAAATATGATAAAATAATAATAGAGGTGTAGTATATGAATGAGAAAAATATGTCTCACTTATCTTTAATAATTAATACTATCATATTTATTGCTGTTGGAACTACTATTATTTTTTTACCAACTACATCTTTAGGTATATTTCATTTTGTCGTATCTTTACTAATAAGTTTATTAGGTTTGTTATCTTTTATATTTAATATAATCAAGACAAAGAAAAAAATTAATATCTTATTATCTATATCGACCTTCAGTATAGGAATGTTTTTTTATGCTAACCCTTATACTTTTTTAAAATTATTCCCTCTTATATTCGGAATATACATGTTTATAAATGGCACTATAAAGTTTATTGCCTATTCTATTTATGTAAGGGATAAAATTAAAGGAGAAATAGCAACATTATTTACTAGTTTAATTGACTTTATCTTTAGTTTTATTATGATAAATAATCCTGAAGCTAATATAAAAACTTTAACTATTATTTTAGGTTTATATTTAATTCTTTTTGGTTTTACTTATTTATATGATTTATTAAAAGATTTATTTCCTAAAGCTTTTTCTTATAAAAAAAGAAGAATAAGGATTACTTTACCTGTTATTATATCGGTCTTAATACCATACCAAGTATATACTAAGATTAATACTTTATTAAATAAATATATAACGCCTGTTCATATCAATAACAAAAATATAAGTGGAAAAATTGACTTAGAGGTATTTATCCATGTCAAAGATACAACCATTGGAAGATTTGGCCATGCTGATTTATGTTTTGAAAATAAGGTTTATTCTTATGGTTGTTATGACGAACAATCTAAAAGACTTTTTGAAAGTATTGGTGATGGTACATTCTTTACTATAAATAATAAAAAGAAATATTTAAAGTTTTGTACAACTCATTCAAAGAAAACCATATTTGCTTTTGGAATATCGTTAAATGATAGGCAAAAGGAATTAATCAAAAAAGAACTAAAGAAAATGCAAGAAGATGCTTATAGATGGTACTCACAACAAGAATTAGATAATTCAAAAGAATATGACGATTATGCTAGTATCTTGTATCGAGAAACTAACGCTAAGTTTTATAAATTTACCAAAGGTAAATGGAAAACATATTTTTTATTCACAACTAACTGTGTTAAATTAGTAGATAAAATACTAGGAGTTACAGGAAGTGATTTATTAAAACTTAATGGTTTTATTACTCCTGGAGCTTATTATAATTATCTAGATAATGAATTTAAAAGACAGAATAGTAGTGTTATATCCAAAGAAATTTATATTAATAAAACGAAGTAAGGAAAATATTACTTCGTTTTAATTTTTGACTTAATATATTGGGTTGCAAATTCTAAATCATGTTTATTTGTTATTTTAAAATTATCGTTTGCTCCTGAAACCAAACGAACTTTATCACCATTTAAAACAAATGGCTTAGAAGCATCTGTTATTATATCCTTTTCTTCCTGAGATAAATTAGAAAATACGTTAATAGCCTTTTTTAAATTAAACGTTTGTGGAGACTGTATTTGAAACATTTGTGAACGGATAGGAATATTATTTACGAACTGGCCATCAACTGATTGACAAATTGTATCAATAGCAGGAACTACTGTCGTAACTGCTCCATATTCCTTAGCTTGTTCAATATTATTATCAATGATTTCATCACTTACAAACGGTCTTACAACATCATGAGTTAGTAAAATATCGTCATCATGTACTGTAAAATGGCTAACAATATAATTAATACTATTAATTAAAGAATCAATTCTTGTTGTACCTCCCTCGACAATACTAACATTACAGAAAGAACCAAAATACTTAATTATTTCAGAAGAAACGTAATCCATATAACTTTTTTCACATACTAATAATATCTTATCAATATTTTTATTATTCAAAAAACATTCTAATGTATATATAAAAACTGGTTTATCATTCAATATCAAATATTGTTTTGGGATAGAAGATTCCATTCTTAATCCCTTACCACCAGCTAAAAGACTAGCATAAACCATATTATCACTTCCATTCTATTTATTTTTTTTATAATCATTTAAGATGTAATCAAGATTAGTAAAAAGATTACCATTAGTATTAACATGACGTGTTAATTTATGGAAAGGTGACATATTTATTAATTCTTCCCATCTTTTTATATCAAATTCTCTTTGTAATTCAAACTGTAACATGTGAGGATTAATATTGTTATAGGTAGGAACATATCCCATTCATCTTTATATATTTCTGTTGCTATTTTAAAACAAATATGAAAAAGGAAATAATCTTGTAAATAATTATTCTTTTGCCAATAAGTATAAAGCAACTCTCTTGTAGCTAATAAAATATTATTGTTTGGTCCTGACGCTATAAACCAACTTGATGCCGTTACTGGTAAAGTATCTAAAGGATTTAAGTTTATCTCTTTAAAAACAAATAAAGGTTCTCGATAGATATAACTAGGTAGTTTATTGGTGGTGCACAAAACAGTAGCGTCTATCCAAATACCTCCATATTTTATTAAAACATTTAAACGTAATAAATCAGAAAAATGAGTTAGACTTATTTCTTTTTTCTCTACTTTTTCTAAAATATAATCTGGAAAATCAACATAATCTTTATAATTATCCATTGTCAAAATAATTACTTCATTATCTTTTAAATTCTTTTTAATACTACTAATGCATTTCTTAATTAAAAGAGGAGCATTATCTAATCCTTGAAACCAACAAATCCAAATTTTATTAGAATTATTTTTTGGTGAAGGATTACTATTTTTAATAATAGCTTTACTATACTTTCTTTTTACTTGTTTATAAATATCATATCTTACTATTTGGTCTTTTAAATTTTTATTTTTTACTTTTCTATATTTTATCTTACGTAAATACCAATTACTTATTAAAGCTATTCTATATTTAATGATGTTTCTTATTTTCTTTATCATTTGTATTACCCCCTATCTTTTCTTCTATCCAACGAACAACTTTATTACTAGCATCTCCCTTGCAAATTGGTTTTTCTCTTTCTTTGAACTCATTAACATCTTTAATATATTTATTTATATTAAATGTTTTTATGTTGTTGATAAAATCTTCTTCGGTTTTTGCAAAAGGGAATGGTAAATTAGATAAATCAAAATATACGTTTCTTTCTTTTAAATAATTATCGTAGTCACAAGCATAAATAAATCCTGGTTTATTCATAAGTAAGAATTCAAATAACATACTTGAATAATCACTAATAATAATATCAGAATATATTTCTAATTCTTGAGTATCTTTAATATCATTCGCATCTATAACATTACTACTGTATTCTAATTGATTTTTTAAATGTAAAACGTTAGGGTGTAGTTTAATTAATATTACTACTTTTTGATTAAATTTCTTTTCAAAAGTTTTAATTATTTTAGCAAAATCTAAACGATATACTTCAAGATTTAAATCTTTCCTAAAGGTTGGAGCATACAATACTTTAATAGTATCTTTTCCTATATCAAAAATTTTATCATATTTTTTATCAATTTCTATTTTATAAGGCTTATCTAATAAGATATCATTACGAGGAAGTCCATACTCTGCTATCTCTCCTGTATACCAAAAACATCTTTTAAATACTTTAGTCTGCCACCTGCTATCACTTAATAATAAGTCCATATTTTTAGAATCGATCTTAGCTTTTTTTACATATCGAGGATCAAGCGTACTTTCAGCATCTTTTTCTATTTGTTTAAGTCCTAATCCCCCATGCCAAGTCTGAATATATATTTGTCCTTTTCTCTTTTTATAGAAATAAGGTTTCCTTACATTATCAATCCAAACTTTAGCCGTACAATTTTCATAAATCCATTCCTTACTACCTATTAAAACTTTTCTAATATTACTAGGAACAATATCCTCTTTATTATAATTTTTTTCATTTAAACACCAAACTAAATCATAAGAAGGATTACTTTTTAATAATTCCATAGCAATATACTTAGGATTATCACCAAATCCATTACCAGTAAAATTATCTAAAATTATCTTATTATTATCAATCTTTTTTAAACGATAAATAAACCAATATATATTTCTTAGTTTTAATCTTGTATTCCAAATTAAATTTTCTAACCCAGGAACTTTTTTAATAATCCTTTTTAATATTCCTAGGAAAGAAGAACGTTCTTCTTTTGAGAACAAGAAAATGTAATTAATAATGCACCCTATAACACCACAGATAAAGACGGCTAAGAATAATCCTCCCCACGAATTAACTGGCATTAGTAAAGATATTACATAATAGAATGCTAGAAGAAGAATAGTTACAAATAAATTTCTAAATATTTCCGGATAAAAAGTCTTTTTACTAGCGCCTAAGCAATGAGCTGAATACATAGGTGTATAAGTTATATTTTTAATCATGGCCGTAACTGAAGAAACACCTGCTACAGCAATAACACCTAAATCAGTATATTTTAATAAGATAAAAACAATTAAAATATTTAAGAAACCAGTTCCTACTGTCACTAGTGAATTAACTTTTAATTTATTAGTAATAGTAAATATTTGCCATAATGGTACGATTGAACTTAAAGTTAATTGCGATAAAATAGAAACAATTGATAAAATATTTAAAATAGAAGTATCGGCATTAGGAACCCATAAACGATAGAAAGTAAAGCCAAATATAACTAAAAAAGCATAAGGCATATTGGACATAAAACTAGTTAACTTCATAGAAAATTTTATATCGTCAACAACAACATCAGTATCCCCTTTAGCATAATCAATCGTTTGTTGGGGTGAGAAAATACCTGCAAAAGTTGATATAAAAGTACCTAAGCAAGTAGTGATGGTCTTTACGATAGCAAGTTGTCCCATAGCTTTAGGATTAATAAATAAATTAGTAACTAATAAATCTAAGCCATCAGAAAATATTTGACCTAATTTAGTTATAGTATTCCAAATACCTGATTTAATAATTTCAATAATCTTTTTCAAATCAAAATATTTCTTTTTAACTTTTATATCTTTTAAAAGCTTTTTAGTATAATAAATACTAATTAATAACGTATAAATAGAAACAATAGTTGATGCAATACCGACATAAAGGACACGAGGTTTAAATAAGGAAAAGAAAACTAATAAGATACCTGCTCTTAATAAACAAGAGACAATATTTATTTTTGAAGATAAATCAAGTCTATTCTTAACAAAAGTTGCTGTCGAGTAAGTTGCATTGATAATACTTAAGAAAAAATTAATAAAAATTAAAGTAAATAAAATTTTAACATCTAAAATAAGTTCTGGTGATATATTTAATAATTTATCTAAAAAGAAAACTATAAAGGCACTAGGAACTATTAAAATTAAAGTAAAAAAGATATTAGCTATAAGTATAGAAGTAAAATATTTATTAGCTTCCTCATATTTTTCTTGGTGAATTTTAATAGTTATAAAACGTCCTGCCATAGAATTTAGTGCTATGGTAACTAAGCTAGCATACATTACAAAGTTATTAGCAAGTGATATAAAACCATAAGCTTCTTCACCAATTGACCTAGTTATATAAGGTGTTAAAAAAAAACTTATACCTGTATTAACTACAAAAGCAAGTATTGTTGCCATCATATTTATAAATAGTTGCTTAGATTTCACAAACAAATCACCCATCTTTACATTGTAATTGTAACATAGCTTTTAATAAAAGTAAAATATTCCACTATTAAATTTATATGTTATAATAAGGACAAGAGGAGGTATATTTATGGCAAAAAAGAAAACTTTAGAAAAAATAAAAGAAGAAGAAAAGAAAATGAATGGTTTTGTTAATGAATTTAAAACTTTTATAGCAAGAGGTAATGTTCTTGACTTAGCTGTCGGTGTCATTGTCGGTGGTGCTTTTACTAAAATAGTTACATCATTAGTAAATGATATCTTAACTCCTGTAATAGGTATTATCGTAGGTGGTCATGATTTATCTAATTTAACTATTAAAATAGGAGATGCTAGTATCGCATATGGTTCTTTTATTCAAAATATAATTGACTTCTTAATTGTTGCTTTCTGTATCTTTATCTTTATAAAAGTAATTAATCGTTTCTTTGTAAAAAAGAAGGAAGAAGAAACAAAAGAAGAAGTTAAAGAAATAGTTAAAAGTGATGAAGTAGTCCTTTTAGAAGAAATAAGAGATTTATTAAAAGAAAAAAAGAATTCTAAAAAATAAAATTCTTTTTTTATAATGTTTCTGAAGTGATAATTGTCACTTCTTTTATTTTTTCTAAGGATTTAAATTGTGTATTCTTGAAAAAAAGTTATCACCCTTTAATGTTTAAAGTCCTTTTAATATAAAAGTTCATTTAAATACTTCATATTGTTACCAATAATATTAACAAAATTAAAACCTAATCTTTGCTTTAATGTTTCTATTTTATTTTTAACTAAATCACTTGGCATAGTAAATATTTCTAAATAATTCAATACTATGTCATTTATAAAGTAAAAGTTGTAATCATTAAATAATTGATAAATTTTAATAAAATTATCTTCGTCTAAAGTATTTAAGTATTCTTCTTCGTAATTATTAATTACTAAATTAAAATAAAAATCATCTAAATATTTACTTAAAAACATAATTAAACTCCTTTTTTAATTGACTTAGTTAAAGCATATTCGTTTACTATTTCTTCTAAATCAAAACCATATTTCTTTTTCATATCAGGACTACTCATGGAATATATTTCATGTAGTTTTTTCTTTTTATCAGTAAGTTCCATTCCATTAGCAATAAGAAAATTAGTTTTAGCTATTAATTCTTCACAAGTAATATTGGTAATTACTGAGGTATTTCTTTTATAATCAATATTGTGTTCCTTACATATTTGGATTTTCCTTTTATTGTTTTTATCTTCTTCAAAATCTAATCCTATTGTAAGAAGCAATTGTTCTTTTTCCTTACTTAATTGTTCTAAATTATATAAAGTTTTTTGATACTGTAACCAAACTCCTAACTGTTTACCATTATTATCATAAGTATAACCATCTTTCGTTCTAAAACGTCTCGGTATTTTTAAATTATGATTATGTTCATAATATTTTTTAGCTAAAGCAAAGTTTTGTAACCATTTCTTATCTACTTCATTATTACCTTTAGACTTAGTTTTAGTAACTATATCTTTAAAACCAATTTCTTCAAGTAATATTTGTCTTTCTTTAGAAAGTTTATTGGCTCTATATCTAGCTTTTTGGGTATTAAGCCAAGTATATATATTTTTACTATCTTCGCTATCACTGTATTCGTAACCATTTTCCGTACAAAAATTAATTGGTACTTGAATATTTTTATAATGTTCATAATAAGCTTTTACTAATTGATAATAACTACCCCATTCTTTGTTACGGTCAATATAAGTTAAATCGACACCAAGTTCTTCTAGTAATTTCTTTTTTTGAGGAGATAATCCACCAGAACGATTTATAGCTTTTTGACTTTCAAGAAAGTTCCTTATATTTTTACCATTATCATCGTACTCATAACCATTTATTGTTTTAAAATCCTCAGGAATATCTAAATTACCATTATGTTCTTTATATGCTTTAAGTAATTGATAAGAATTAAACCACTTAGTATCAGCATCTTCACAAACAAAACGCATACCTATTTGATTAAGTTTTTCAATTCTTGCACTACTTAATTCTCCTCTTTTATAGGAAGCTCTTTGATTAAAAATCCAAAAACCTAAGTTATCGCCATCACTATCGTAATCATATCCATTTTTAGTAACAAAACGTTTAGGGACTTCTAAGTTATGGTGATAATGATAATAACTTTTAGCTAAATTATAATATTTATCCCATCTTAAATCATTATTTAATTGCCAATCAATACCTAATTTATTTAATAAATCTTTTTGATAATCTAATAATTCACTATTCTTACTTTTTTCTTTTTGCTCTTCGATCCAATTATATAAATTTTTACCTTCTTTATCAAAAGTATATCCATCATTAGTAGTAAAATCATTAGGTACATATAAATTTTTATGATGTTCATAATAAGCTTTTGCTAATTTATACATATCGATCCAACTATCATTTTGAAAACAAGTATCTAAGTAAATAATACTATCATTTAGGCCTTTATCACTAGTTAAAAAATAGTTATTAGATAGAAAATTATCTATATCACTAGGACTAATTTCCATAAGGATTAAGTTATTATTAAGCGATAATTTTTGTAAACGTTCTTGGCAATAAGTTAATACTTGTTTATATTTTTTAGCATTTTCACTATCTAACAAAGAAATATTTTCATTTAATTTTTGCAACTTAATATTTAATTTATCAATAACTTCACTATTACTAATTCCTAATAATTTACTGTGATAATTATTAGCTATTAATTGTTTAACTCTATTATTTAATAATGGTGATAAAGAAGATTTACTAATTACTAAAATGTCTCCTTTTAAATTTTCTAATTCTTCATTACTTATATTAATTAAGTCTTCATAATAACAAAAAGTAATATTTCTACTCATCGTATTTAATTCTTTAATTAAAAAATCTCTAATACTATCATTAAAATCTTTTTTAGATAAAATACATAAAACTTTATTACTTTCTTCTAAATCAATAAAATCTTTTCCATCAATATTTTTTCTTGTTATTTTAACTATATCGTTTTTTAAGAAGTTACAATTAGTCCCATCTTGTTCTTCAATTACTGTTATAATTTCTCCATTAACTTGAATTTTAAACCCTATTTTATTTGTTGTTATTATATCGCTATTATCTGTTTCAGGAATAAATATTTCTTTTATTATACCCATTTCTTCTACCATAATAACACCTCTTTATCATTTTATCATATCAATAGAAAAAAAGCATTAATCACAATGCTTTTTTTCAGTTATTCCATTAATTCGTCTTCTAATTTGTCAATTGGTTCTTCATCGATGAATTGTGATGCTAACTCATATTCAACATTTTTATATTGTCTAGCACCAGTACCAGCTGGAATTAGTTTACCGATAATTACGTTCTCTTTTAATCCTTGTAAAGTATCAACTTTTCCTCTTATAGCAGCATCAGTTAAAATTCTTGTTGTCTCTTGGAAAGAGGCAGCGGATAAGAAGGAATCAGTTTCAAGAGAAGCCTTAGTAATACCAAGTAATACAGGTCGACCAGTAGCTGGACGTTTACCATTAATAATTACTTCTTTATTACCATCAGTAAATTCACGATAATTTACTAAAGCACCTGGTAAGAATGTTGTATCACCTGATTCAATAATTCTAATCTTAGAAATCATACGTCTAGCAATAATTTCAACGTGTTTATCAGAAATATCAACACCTTGACTACGGTATACACCCTGAACTTCTTTTAAGATGTATTCTTGCGTTGTAAGTGGGTCAGTAACAGCAAGTAATTCTTTAGGGCTTATTGCACCTTCAGTCAATTTATCTCCTGCTGAAACAGTATCGTTTAAGCTAACACGTAGTTTAGCACCATAATTAGAAACATGTTCTTTAGTTTCCAATTTATTAGTTACGCTAATTCTAAATTTACCATGGTCTTCTTCTATTTTAGAAACAGTACCATTGATTTCGGAAATAGTTGCTTTTCCTTTTGGAATACGAGCCTCAAATAACTCTTGAATACGAGGTAAACCTTGAGTAATATCTTCACCACCAGCAACACCTCCAGTATGGAATGTTCTCATGGTTAACTGTGTACCAGGTTCACCTATTGATTGAGCAGCCATAATACCTACAGCTTCTCCAATTTCAACGATGTTACCTGTTGCAAGATTTCGACCATAACATTTTTGACAAACACCGTTAACAGTATTACATGTTAAAGTCGTTCTAATCTCAACTTCTTTAATTCCTGCTTTAATAATCTTATCAGCAATTTGTTCAGTTATATATTCTAATTTATCAGCAATAACTTCTTTAGTTTCAGGATTGATAATTTTCTTGTTTGTAAATCTTCCAACGATACGGTCATATAATTTTTCGATAACTTCACCTGTTTTATCGTTTACAAATTCACGAACAACAACACCGTTTTCAGTACCACAATCTTCTTCTCTTACGATAATATCTTGTGAAACATCAACTAAACGTCTTGTCAAATATCCTGAGTCAGCTGTTTTTAAAGCCGTATCGGCACTACCTTTACGAGCTCCGTGGGTTGATAAGAAGAATTCAGATACTGATAATCCTTCTTTAAAGTTAGATTTAATTGGAATTTCTACTGGTGTACCATCTGGTTTAGACATAATACCACGCATACCAGCAATCTGTGTAAAGTTAGAAATAGAACCACGAGCTTTAGAATGCATCATCATAAATATTGGGTTATCAACATCTTTATCAGCTTTCTCTGATAGTTCTTTTTGCACTTTGTTTTTAGCGTCATCCCAAGTCGAAATAACTTTTTGAAATCTCTCATCTTCAGTAATTAAACCACGTTGATATTGTTTATTTATTTTTTCGACAACCTTAGTTGCTTCGGCAATAATTTCATTTTTATTATCACTAGTTACAACGTCACTAATAGATATTGTAATACCTGCAACTGTTGAATACTTAAATCCTAAATCTTTTAATTTATCCAACATAATTGAAGTTTCCGTTGTTTTATAACGTTTAAATACTTGGGCAATAATATTTTCCAAAGTTCCCTTAGGGAATGGTTTAACAAGAGGCATTTCTTTAATAATCTCTTTAATATTTTGTCCTTGTTCAATAAAGTATTTATTAGGTGTTATATTTTGAATATTATCTAAAGTTGGTTCATTAATATAAGCAAATGAATCTGGTAATATCTCATTAAACTTTAATTTACCAACAGTAGTAACTAAATATTTACCCCTTTGTCCTTCTGTGAATAATTTATGTTTGAAAGAATCGACTGGTAAAGCAATTCTAGTATGTAGTGTTAATTCTCTTCTTTCATAAGCCATAAGAGCTTCGTTAGAATCTTTAAATACTCTACCTTCACCTTCAAGACCAGCTTTCTCCATCGTCAAATAATAGTTACCTAAAACCATATCTTGTGAAGGAGTTACAATTGGATCTCCACTTTTTGGTGACAAAATGTTATTTGAACCTAACATCAATAATCTTGCTTCAGCTTGAGCTTCTTCAGATAATGGTACATGGACAGCCATTTGGTCACCATCGAAGTCAGCGTTAAATGCAGGACAAACTAATGGGTGCAAACGAATTGCTTTTCCACCAATTAATACTGGTTCAAAAGCTTGAATACCAAGTCTATGCAATGTAGGAGCACGGTTTAACATAACTGGATGTTCCTTAATAACATCTTCGACTACGTCCCAAACTTGTGGATCTCTATTTTCAATTAATCTTTTAGCAGCTTTTATATTGTGAGCTATATCACGAGAAACCAAACCATGAATTACATGTGGTTTAAACAATTCAATAGCCATATCTTTAGGAATACCACATTGATACATCTTTAATGATGGTCCTACTACGATAACAGAACGTCCTGAGTAGTCAACACGTTTTCCTAATAAGTTTTGACGGAATCTTCCTTGTTTACCTTTTAACATACTAGAAATTGATTTCAAAGGACGATTTCCCGCACCAGTGACACTTCGACCACGTCTACCATTGTCAAATAAGGCGTCAACTGCTTCTTGTAACATACGTTTTTCATTTTGAATAATTATACCTGGAGCTTTTAAATCAATAAGTTTTTTCAAACGATTATTACGGTTAATAACACGACGGTATAAGTCATTTAAGTCACTAGTTGCAAAACGTCCTCCATCTAGTTGGATCATTGGTCTTAATTCAGGAGGTATTACTGGAATACAATCTAGGATCATCCATTCAGGACGATTTCCTGATTTATAAAAGGCATCTAATACATCAATACGTTTTAATAATCTTGTTCTCTTTTGTCCTTGAGCATCTTCTAATTCTTTTTTAATTTGTTCAAGTTCTTTTTCAAGATCAACCTTTTGTAATAATTCTTTTATTGCTTCAGCACCCATACCAACACGGAATCCATTACCATATTTTTCATAATATTGACGATATTCTTTTTCTGATAATGTCTGTTTATTTTCCAAAGGTGCAATACCTTTATCGATTACAACATAACTTACAAAGTATAATACTTCTTCTAGATCTCTTGGTGACATATCTAGAACTAATCCCATACGAGATGGTACACCTTTAAAGAACCAAATATGTGATACAGGAGAAGCTAGTTCAATA
>CANQYA010000016.1 GCA_947627965.1 uncultured Bacilli bacterium | reverse complement strand
ATTGGCGCGTCAATCCGGCTGGGAACTTGAACGCTACGTACGTTTGGAGTTCTCTTGGTGTAAGACCTGTTATCAATCTTGCATCTGATGTCCAAGTGAATGATACTCAAACTGGAACTATAGATAATCCTTATATTGTAAAAACCAATTAAATATTTATAAAAGATTGAGTGTTAGTTATAACACTTTTTTCTATATAATACCTTCTTTTCCTTAATTTACATCTTTAAATATACATGATATAATTATTTATAATTTAAAAGTGTGGTGTTATTATGAATTTAGTTGTAATTCCAAAACGAGTTGATTATTTAGATACTTATATTCAAATGGGTATTTCAACCTTTATTTTTGGTTTAGATAAACTTTCTATTAATTATCCTACATTAACTATTTCCGAAATAAAAGAAATTAAAGATAAATATCCTAATATAGATTTATTTATAAGTATTAATAAAACAATATATAATAAAGATTTAGATTACTTAAAAAATATTATGAATGAGTTAAATAATATTGCTATAAAAGGTATATTATTTTATGATTTAGCTATCTTAGAAATTTATTCTAAAAATAAATATCATTATGATTTAGTTTGGCACCAAACACATATGGTTACTAACTATAATACATGTAATTATTATTATAAAAAGAAAGTTAAATATGGCGTAGTATCTAGTGAAATAACTATAGAAGAAATAAAAGAAATACAAAATAATACTAAAATGAAATTATTTGTCTTTTTAATTGATTATTCAATTATGGCTCATTCTCGTCGTAAACTTTTATCTAATTATTATATAAGTATGAATAAAAAGTACGATTTAAAAGATAAGATTATAAGTGATAAAAATAATAATTATATAGTTAAAGAAAATGAAGATGGTACTTGTATATTAAATGGTGAAATGTTAAATGGAACTTATTTTATAAATGATTTAAAAAATGTGAATATAGAATATGGTATTATTAATGGTACTAATATTAGTAATGAGTTATTAGATGCTCTAGTACCTATGGTTAAAGATATTATTGATAATGGTAGTAAATATAGCTTAAAAGATATTGAATTATTAATTGGAAATAATACAGGATTTTTTAATAAAAAAACAATATTTAAGGTGAAGTAAATGAGAAAGAAAATAGAATTATTGTCTCCTGCTGGAGATTTAGAACGTTTAAAAGTAACTTTATTATATGGAGCTGATGCAGTATACATTGGGGGTAGAGATTATAGTCTTAGAGCTAATGCGACTAATTTTTCACTTGAAGAAATAAAAGAAGCTTGTCTTTTTGCTCATCAATTTAATAAAAAAGTTTATTTAACTCTTAATATTGTCTTTCATAATGAAGATATTAAAGGGGTTAATTCTTATATTAAAAAAGTAGTTGATTGTGGTATAGATGCTTTTATTGTAAGTGATCCTTTTATTATTGATTATATTAAGACTAATTTTCCTAAAGTAGAAGTTCATTTAAGTACGCAAAATTCAACTACTAATATAGATGCGGTTAAGTATTTTAAAGGTGAAAAGGTAGATCGTGTTGTTTTAGCAAGAGAATTATCAATAGACGAAATAAAAGAGATAATTGATAATGTCGATATGGATATTGAGGTATTTATTCATGGAGCAATGTGTACTTTTTATAGTGGTCGATGTGCTTTATCTAATTATTTAACTAATCGTGATTCTAATCGAGGTGGTTGTAGTCAAGTATGTCGTTTTGCTTTTAATATGGAAAATGAAAATAAATTGTTTACTATGGCTACTAAAGATTTAAATGCGGTTAAGTATATTCCTAAACTTATTGATATTAATGTTCGTTCTTTAAAAGTAGAGGGTAGAATGCGTTCTTTATATTACTTAGCAACAGTAATTGGTTGTTATCGTAAAATAATTGATGCTTATTATGCTAAAGAGTTAACTAGTGATTTAATTTGTGAGCAAGAAAAAATATTATCGCGAGTTGCGAATAGAGAGACATCTAGTCATTATCTTTCTAAGGAAGCTGATTATAATGACCAATACTATACAGGACGTCAAGAAATATCTAATCAAGACTTTTTAGGATTAGTTACTTCTTATGATAAAGATACTAAAATAGTAACATTAGTTGAAAGAAATTATTTCCAAGTAGGAGATGACGTTGAGTTATTTACCCCTAAAGGGGATATTTACTCTTTCAAAATAGAAAAAATGTATAATGAACAATTAGAAGAAATAGAAGTAGCAAGGCATCCTGAAGAAATAATTAAATTAGAAATAGAAGGGGATATCGTAGAGTATTCAATGCTTAGAAAGAAGGTAATTTAATGGATAATTTTGATATAATAAAAAAGAATTTACAATTAAAAGAAGAAAATTTATCAAAATTTGCTACTAAAAGTTGTAATGCAATTAGGTTAAAAGAAGAAAGTAATGATATTAGACCAGCTTTTTTTAGAGATACCGATCGTATTATTCACAGTATTTCTTATACTAGGTATATTGATAAAACCCAAGTTTTTTCTTTTCTAAATAATGACCATATTTCTAAAAGAATTGTCCACGTTCAATTTGTCAGTAAAATAGCTAGAACTATAGGGCGTTTTTTAAATTTGAATGAGGATTTAATCGAAGCTATTGCTTTGGGTCACGATATTGGACATTGTCCTATTGGGCACGTAGGAGAAGCTATTTTAAATAATATTTGTCAAGAAAAAATGAATGAATACTTTATGCATAATGTTCAAAGTGTCCGCAATTACATGACGCTTGAAAACGATGGTAAAGGGAATAATTTATCAATTCAAGTCTTAGATGGTATATTGTGTCATAATGGGGAAATGTTAGATAATATTTATAAGCCTTCTTTTGATAAAACTAAAGAACAATTTTTAAATGAATATTTATCTTGTTATAAAGAAAAAGATACATCCCAAAAAATCCATCCTATGACTTTAGAGGGATGCGTCGTTAGAATATCTGATATAATTGGTTACATTGGACGTGATATAGAAGATGCGATTAGAGTAGGAATATTGAAAAGAGCTGATTTACCTAGTGATGTTACTAAAGTTTTAGGTAATAATAATCGCGATATAATTAATAATACAATACTAGATATTGTGTCTAATAGTTACGATAAACCATATATTAAATTGAGTGATGAAGTATACCAAGCTATAAATAAATTAAAAAAATTTAATTATGAACATATATATAGTAAAGCTAACGATAGTGAAAAATTAAAATATTATGATAAAGCATTTAGAAGTTTATTTGATAAATATTTAGATGACTTAAATAATCATAAAAAAGAAAGTGATATTTATACTTTGTTTTTAGATAATATGTCTTCTATTTATTTAAAAGAAAATTCTAATATGCGTATCGTTATTGACTTTATTTCAGGAATGACTGACGATTATTTCCAAGATAGTTATTTAAAAATAGCAAATGATGTCAATGACAAAAATAGCTAAATGGTGTTAACTAAATTAACTGTTAACTAAATTAACTTGACAAAATATTTTATATATAGTATTATTTTAAAGTATATAAAAAAGAGGTGAAAATCATGCGTGATAAAAAGATATATTTAACTAAGGAAGGTTTAGACGATTTAAAGAAAGAATTAGACGAGTTAATAAATGTAAAACGTCCTGAAAATATCCAAGCAATAAAGGAAGCAAGAGCTTTAGGAGATTTATCAGAAAATGCTGACTATGATGCTGCTAAAAATGATCAGGCAGAAATAGAAGGACGTATCAAAAGAATAGAAAAAATGTTAGAAAATGTTGAGATAATCGAAAAGAAAGATACTGATGTTGTCGGATTAGGTTCGACTGTTTCGATAAAGTATTGTGACGACGAAGACGAGACTGACGAATATAAAATAGTTGGTAGTCAAGAAGCCGATCCATTCATGAGTAAAATTTCTAACGAAAGTCCAATTGCTAAAGCTATAATGAACAAAAAAGTTGGAGATATTGTCGAAGTAGAAAGCCCAAATGGGGTGTATAAAATCGAAATTACAGGGGTAAAATAAATGTAAAGAAGTGCCATAATGACACTTTTTTTTAATTAAAATATTTACAAAAAATAAAGATGTTGATATGCTTATTATATATTTATGATAAGGAGGATTTATAATGAAAAAAATAAAATATTTAAGTGTTTTTTTGATACTAGCAATGGCTTTTACGATGCCGGTATTAGCTCATAATGTTACATTAGATAGTAACAATATTATTACGATACCAGATGATCCTAATATTATATCAAGTGCTAAAATTACGGTTAGTGAATCTTATGGAGAATATAATTTGAGTTATCAATATGTAGAAATTGATAAAGAAACTTATGATGCTTATAATACTATCTTACAAGAAAAAGAAGATTATCAAGCTAAAGATTTCCCAAGTAATAATGACGATGCCGAAGCTAAAAGACAATATGAAGCTGAAATAGCTCAATATGAAAAAAGTATGCAAGAATTATTACCTAGTTATCAAAATAGTAATTGGAAAAATTCAACAGATAATACTGTTCCATTAGATGTAACTGGTATTGATACTGAAAAAAATTATGTATTATGGGTTAAAGTAAATAAAAAGCAAGGTGACGGGGATGCCGTATATCAAAATGCTGTTGTTAATTTTAAACCAAGTAATGATAATGTAACTTCTCCAAGTACAGGTGATAATACTCTTTGGTTAGCACTAGGTGCTTTGGCTGTTGGAGCATTAGTAATTGTAAGTTATAAAAAAATTCATGCTTAAAAAAATAAACTAAAAAGGTAGCAATCATACGATTGCTACCTTTTTTAAAAGTATAAAATAGTCTGTTAAATAGAAAATTCCTAGTAAACTATTTATCCGCGCAAAATAATAATTATTTTAAACAACTTTACTAAAGAGGAACTTTGTAAGTAGATGAAGAATAACTACTATTAAACTATATATACTTTTATTTTAAGGAGATAACCGCTAGTTAACTCCTACATCTTTAATTTTACAAATAGAGTTAATAAAAGTCAATTGGTAATAATTGCCATAATAAATATATTTTAATTTTAATAATATAAAAAACTTGAATAAACCTTTTATTTCATATATAATATAGAAGTATTGGAGGTGCCATATGGCAAAAGATGAAAATAGACATATTGTAACAATTAAAATAGAAGGAGAATCTTGGGTTAAAGCATTAGATAAAGCTTTTAAAGACGAAGTTCAAAAAGTAGAAGTTGATGGTTTTAGAAAAGGTAAGGTACCAAGAGATATTTTTGAGAAAAGATATGGTAAAGAACGTTTATTTATACCTGCTGTCGATTATGTTATCGAAGAAGCTTATGCTAAAGCATTAAGTGAATCTCAATTAATTCCTGTCGCTCAACCTAAATTAGAAATTAAAAGTGTTGACGATAGTGGTGTAGAATTAAATTTTACTTTTATTACTAAACCTAAAGTTTCAATTAAAAAATATAAAGGATTAAATATTAAAAAGGAAGAAGTAGAAGTAACTAAAGAAGAAATTGATCATGAAATTCATCACATTTTAGAAAGATATAGCGAATTAAAAACTAAGGAAAATGGAACTGTCAATAATGGTGATGTAGCTATAATTGATTTTGAAGGTAAAAAAGATGGTGTTCCTTTTGAAGGAGGAAAAGCCGATAATTACGAATTAGAAATTGGTAGTGGAACTTTTATACCTGGTTTTGAAGAACAATTAATTGGTATGCATCAAAATGAAGAAAAAGATATTAAAGTTACTTTCCCTGATGACTATCCAGCTCCTGAATTAAAAGGACAAGAAGTTACTTTTACAGTAAAAGTTAACGAAGTTAAAGAAAAAGTCGAAAGAGAACTTGATAGCGAGTTATTTGAGGATCTTGCTATGGAAGGTGTTAATAGTCGTGAGACATTAGAAAATGAAATAAGAGCTAACATCATTGCTCAAAAAGAAATGGATTACGAAAATCAATATATTGATAACTTACTTGAAGCAGTAGGTCAAAATACAACTGTTGATATTCCCGAAGAAATGGTTTCTGAAGAAGTAGATCGCTTGTTACATAGATTTGAAGAACAAATAAAAATGCAAGGTATTACTTTAGATTTATATTATCAATTTACTCATTCAACAGAAAGCGATTTAAGAAATAATCTTGAAAAAGAAGCTTATAGTCATGTATTATATCGTTTAATGTTAGAAGAAATTGCTACTTTAGAGAAAGTAGAAATTAGTGATAAAGAAGCTCAAGAAGAAGCTACTAAATTAGCTGAAAAATACCAAATGAAAGAAGACGAATTCTTAAAAATGTTTGGTGGTATCGAAATGATTAAATACGACTTAGAAGTTCGTAAAGTAATTGAATTATTAAAAGAATATAATAAATAAAAAGTTTTTAAGAACGGTCTTAAAGACTTTTTTTTTCTCTTTAATTGTGGTACTATATTAGTATAGGAGGCTCGTATGAAAAATGATACTGGCAATTATAAAGTTTTATGTTATTTAGGTATTTTTATTCTTTTATTATTTATTATTTTACCACCTCTTTTTAGAGTTTTATTTCCTGCCGAAGAAGAAGTAATTAATAATGAAGAAGAAAATTTACCTTTAATTATGAAATTAAGTTGTACTAAAGATGACGATTATACTGATTATATGATTACTACTAGTATTGAAACAAATTATCATGAGGAAAAAATACATGATGCTACAATTAAATATGAAATAAAATCAATTGGAGGAGCTTTACCAGAAGAACAAATTAGAATAGAAGATTACGAAAATTTAAAGAAAGTCGATAACGTTTATTTTGAAGAAGATACTGATAATAATACTTATATTTTAAAGATTGATTTTGATAAGTTTGATTATAGTGATGAGGAATTGTTATTAAATTATAAAAATGTTCTTGCTGAACAATATGATTATTATACTAGCAATCAATATACTTGTACTACTAGTAGGGTACAATAGGAGGAATAATGAATATTAATAAGTATATATTTAGAGGATATGATATTAGAGGAGTATATCCTAGCGATATAAATAGTGATGTTGCTTATACAATTGGTAAAAGTTTTGGAACTTATATTCAAAATTTAGGTAAATATAAATGTATTGTCGGTCGTGATAATCGTTATTCTTCTCTTGAATTAGAAACTAGTTTAATTAAGGGAATATTAGAGACAGGGGTAGATGTTATTGACTTGGGATTAGTAACGACACCTATGTACTATTATGCTTGTATTTTAAAAGGAATACCTAGTGGGGTAATGGTAACTGCTAGTCATAATCCTAAAGACGATAATGGTTTTAAGATAGCCTTTGACGAAAGAGGCAATGCTAGAGGAGAAATGATTGAGGACTTTTGTAACTTTACTTTAGCTGGCAATTTTAAAAAGGGTAATGGAACATTAACTAAATTTGATGTAAGAGACGATTATATTAAATTAATGACTTCTTCTATTTCCTTAGGAGAAAGAAAATTAAAGGTAGTATTAGACTTAGGAAACGGAACGACTAGTTGCATAGCTAAAGATATATATTATCGTTTTCCTATTGAGTTAGAAGTACTATATGGTAATTCAGATCCTAATTTTCCTAATCATCACCCCGATCCTTGTGTCGAAGAAAACTTACTTGCTTTAAAAAGAAAAGTTTTAGAATTAAATGCTGATATTGGTATTGGTTTTGATGGCGATGGAGATCGAGTAGGTATTGTTGACGAAAAGGGTAATTATATTCCTACTGATAAATATATGATTATAATTATTCGTGATATTATTAATAAAGTAAGTAATAAGACATTTTTATACGATGTTAAGTGTTCTAAAGCTTTGGATGATGAAATAAAACGTTTAGGTGGAACAGCTATATGTTATAGAACGGGTAATTCTTATACGAAAGCTAAAGTAAAAGAAGATAATTTACCTTTTGGAGGTGAGTTATCAGGACATGTTTACTTTAGAGATAGGTGGCCTGGATTTGATTCAGGATTATATGCAGGTCTTAGATTAGTTGAAATATTATCGAAAACTAATAAACCTTTAAGTAGTCTTTTAGAAGGTGTTTCACATTATGAAGCAACTAGTGAATTAAAGTATCCATCAAGTGATAATGAGAAGTTTAATGTTGTTGAAAAAATAAAAAATTATTGTATTGAAAGAAATTATAGTATAAATACTATTGACGGGGTAAGAGTAACTTTTAATGATGGTTGGGCTTTAGTAAGATGTAGTAATACTGGACCTAATATAACAGCTAGGTTTGAAGCTACAAATAAGGAACGACTTAACGAAATAAAAAATGAATTTGAAAGTTTAATCCATAAATATAATCAATAAGTATAAGAACGAATTAAAAAAGTAGAAAAAAGTAAAAACAATAAAAAGTAAAAAAGGTGCTTGAACTTTTTGAGGTGACGAATATAACTGTCACTTCTTTTTATTCCACCCCGCAATATTAAGAACCTTTTTTTAAAATGCTAAAATGTGTATTTTTGTAAAAAAAGTGATACCTAATTTAAGTATCGCTCTTAATATTTAAGAAAAAAATGGTGTTATCCTATTTTGTTCATTGATGGAGACTTAATTTTATACCAGGATAATAATGCATTAATATTTGGTCAAAAGTTTTACCTTTTTTAGCCATTTCATTCGCACCGTATTGGCTCATTCCTACACCGTGACCAAAACCTTTAGTTGTAAATATTAATCCGTCACTTACTTTTTCATAAGTAAAATCAGTTGATCTTAATCCTAAAAGATTACGAAACTCAGTTCCTGTAAAATAGTTATTATCTATTTTTAATGAAGTAATACGCCCGGATAAGTCTTTTTCTAATATTTCTATTTGGGTATTGTAATTAAAACTTATTTTTAAAGCTTTAGCTATATCGTCAAAAGAAAGGTATTGTTCTTTTAGATATTTACCAGTATTTAAGTCTAAAGTGGAATCGACTACGGTAAGATAAGGATAAGTATAACCAAAAACTTCGTAAGAAGATTCAGTATAACCATTACTTATAGGGTAATATAAAGATTGAATTAATTGACCATTATAGGTTGCTACTATTTTCTTAGTAGCTTTAACAGCTTGTTTTACTCTTTTATAGTAAGCCTCAAAATCTTCTTTCCATCTTTCTATTAATTGTTGAGGATTTTTATATATTTGGGTTTTAATATTATTAGTTAGATAAGGATTATCTTGTAAATATCTAAGGGCATAAGTTCTACACGCTATAGCTTGAGCTTTTAAAGCTTCCATATTAAAAGAAATAGGCATTTCTGAAGCGACGACACCAGTTACATAATCTTCTAAACCGATAGTTATTATTTCGCCATTACTGTCGATAACATTAACAGCTATATCGTCATCGATAATTATGTTACTGTAACTATCTAAAATAAAAGGCGTTTTCGGTTGTATTTTAGAATAACCAAGTTCGATATTATCACTATTATAATGATTTAGAACAACTGTATCGATATAGTCAAAAGTATTACTTTTATTATTATATTTACCAAAGACAATCGTACCTAAAACAAGTTTATCTATTACTAAAATAACTTTATTACCATGCCATTTTATATTATTACCCCTAATATAATTATTAATTTTATTTAAGATAGAAATATTTTCATGATTATTTATTTCATATTCTTGATTTAAGTATAAAATTAATACTTCTTCGTTATCTAAGTCTCTTATTTCATAATAATTAACCATATTATTCACCAATTATAGTTTTAGTAATAAATATAAAATTATACATAAAAATTATTTTTGAATTGGTTGTTGGCGATAATTGTTTTCACTTTCCATAATTAAAGAATATATTTTATCGACTTTGGTTTCTAACTCTAATAAGGAAGCATTTTTTTGATTATAGTTAGTGATAATAGGAATATTTATTTCTTTTTTAATCGTATTTAAGTATTTTTTTCCTTCTTTATTAAAACCTAAAACCCGTATATATTTTAATTCTAAATCGTGAGCTTCTTCTTTAGATAGACCACATAATATATGCGTAAACATACGATGTAATTTATTATAGGTATATCTTTTAGTTTTTATTTTTAAAATTAATTCGTCTAAATTATTAGAATTATCTATATATTTTAAAATTCTATTTTCTATTCCTTCGTCAACAGTTTGATATTTATTGATATTTTCTTGTTCCGTTAATATTTTATATTTTAAAAAGTTAAAATAATTATTATTTTCTTTTTTCTTCTTTAAATAATTATAAGTTTCTTTAGGAATATAGTTTTTTATAAGTTTATTTTTTAAATTAGCTCTAATGGCAGTAGAACTTACTATGTCGCCCTTTAACTCTTTATCATTAAAGTTATTATTTCTTTTTATAGTTACTATTTCAATATTAGCTTTTTGTTTAATTATTTCTTTGGTATAACTTAGTCCAAGTAAATCGTTAGGAAAAATTATTTCTTCGTCAGTAATATCTTTAACAGCTTTAGAAGTAGCAGTAGGATAATTTATTCCTTGACTTAGGTATTCCTTTACTTTTTTATCATAGTCAGGATTGTTTATTTGGGTCATAGCTAATTTTTTTAATTTATCACTATTATTAGTTTCAGTTCCAAAGACGATAGTATCTACTTTTAATTCTTTTAAGATTGCAATTGCTCCGTAACTAAAAATATCAGCGGATTGACTAGCATAGATAAAGGGTAGTTCAATTACTAAATCAACGCCATAATCTAAAGCGATAGAAGTTTTTTCCCATTTATTTAAGATACTTATGTCACCTCGTTCAGTAAAGGAAGAAGACATAACTAAAACAATAAAAGATTGAGGGAACATCGCTTTTATTTGGTTTAAATGATATATATGTCCATTATGAAAGGGATTGTATTCACAAATAATACCTATTTTTTTCATGAGACCTCCATGAGGTGTATTATACTATAAAATAATTAAAAGTAAAGGGGAAATGGAAAGCAAAAAGTGTCAATAAATGTACATTAGTTTGTAAAGCTAACTTTAGTTTACACTTTTATTTTGAAAACAACTAAGAATAAAGCATTATCAAAGATTTAGATTTTCCAAAAGCGATTTAATTATTGCATATTTATCTTATTTAAGTTATAATCTTTTCGGTGGTGCGTGAAAATGATTATAGAGTTAGATGAGTTGTTTTGCCATAATACCAGTAAATTAGTAATTGATAAAGATATTGTCTTTGATAATCAAAAATATACTAATAATGAAATACGAGAACTTAAAGATGTCCATTTTTTTGGCGATATACATTATAACGCTGACGAGACAATTGGTTTATCAGGAAATTTAAAAGGAACAATGGTTTTGATGGACGCGATAAGTTTAGACGATATTGACTATAATTTTGATACTTTAATTGATACTTGTTTAGACGAATTTATCGAAAAAGATAAAAATAGTATTGATATTCTTGAGATTTTATGGCAAAATATTGTTTTAGAAATCCCACTTAAATATACTAAGGTCAGTGATTTAAGTAAATATCAAGGGGACGGATGGAAAGTAATTAGCGAAGATGAAATAAAAAGGGATAATCCATTTAGCGTCTTAGCTACAAAACTAGAAGAAATGGAAAAGGAGTGATATAAATGGCGGTACCATTTAGAAAAGTTTCAAAAACTAGAAAAAGAATGAGAAGAAGTCACAACGCTTTAGATGTAGTTGGAACAACTACTTGTAAGGAATGTGGCGAAGTAATTAAACCACATCGTGTATGTAAAAAATGTGGTAGTTATAAAGGTAAAAAAGTTATTGAAGCTAAAAGTGCTGAATAGGCACTTTTTTTCTTGAAAAAAAACAATATATTAATTATAATCAAATTATGGGAGTTTTGATGTAGTATGAATTATGGAATATTGTTTGACACTTTTCAATTAGGAAAGAGAATTATTTTAAAAACAAATCGTTTAATAAGAGGAATAATAGATGATGATGCTTTAGTAGACAAGTATGGTAATCGTTATCATTTATTAACTAATGTTAGTCAATTAAATAATAATAAAAAAGTTTTTGCTTTTCCAGTAACCGATGACCAATTAAAAAATTATTATAAGAGTAATGAATATGAAAATTATGATTACATTGATTTGTGCTCAGAATTATATAAAGAAGCTAGTGAGCAATTTATTTATGTATTAGAAAAGAATAACGAAAAAACCGTTTGTTATGCGATTAATTTATATAATAAAGAAAGTAAAAAAGTTAAATTAAATATTAATCTTTTAGATCAACTATTTATTGATAATTATGGTGAAAAAGGAAAAAATGATGACGTTATTAATGAAAATAATATTAATATTAATGAAGTTTACAATAATATAACGAAAAGAATAATTGGGCAAGACGAAGCTGTTAAGACAGTAGTAAGGACAATTGCTCGCAATTTACGATACTCTGATTTTGAAGGAATGAAAAGTAATATATTATTATATGGTCCGACTGGTTGTGGTAAAACAGAAATCGTAAGAAGTATTGGTAAAGAATTTGCTGTTCCTGTTGTTATCGAAGATATGACTAATTATACTAGTACAGGTTATGTAGGGGATTCAGTAAGAAATATTTTAAAAAAATTATATATAGCTAGTGATAATGATGTCAACAAAACCCAACATGGAATTATTATGTTAGACGAATTCGATAAGTTAGCTACTACTAATCCTAGGGAAGCTTTT
>CANQYA010000015.1 GCA_947627965.1 uncultured Bacilli bacterium | reverse complement strand
TTTTATCTAATATAAAGATTAATGGTACAGCAAACATTACAAGTACTTGGAATATTTTGTTTACTAGTATTAAAGAAGTATCAAAAACAGATGGTGTAATAGTAAAAGAAGAACCAAAAGCAAGTGGAACCCTAGCTACTTTCAATGTTGCATTTACTAAACCAGGAGATAAGATAATATATCAAATAACAGTTGAAAATAAAGGAAGTTTAAATGCAATTATAAATAAGATAAATGCAACAGAGTTAGGAAGTGATGCGATAAAGTTTGAAATAAGTGGTATTAAAGAGGGAGATAAATTAAGTCATGGTGCATCAACTATATTTAATGTAACTATAAGTTATAATGGAGAAATAGTATATGACCCTAACTTAAAAGATAATGAATTACAAATAGATATAACATATATACAAGATTTAAAAGAACAAGAACAAAAAGAACCGGATATAGTACCAACAAGATTATCGCAAAAGATACTTTATGATAATGAAGAAAAAGCAGATACAGGTATCAATTTCTCACAAATAAGTAGTGATAGTAATGGAAAAGGATTATACTATACAAATACTAATACACAAGATAACAGAGTAACATATTATTTTAGAGGAGATGTAAAAAATAATTATGTATTTTTTGGAGGTTTTTATTGGCGAATAGTAAGAATAAATGAAGACGGAAGTATAAGGCTAATCTATCAGGGAACGACAGCTGATGCTACAGGAGAAGATGTATCTATAGGAAGAAGCGTTTTTAATCCGACAATAGGAGATAACGCTCTTGTTGGATATATGTACGGTAAACATACAACTTATACTGACGGATATGGAAATTATAGTAATTGGGCATGGGATAGTAAGACTGGAACAGTAAAAATGTCTCAAAGTTATACATTTAATCAAGAAACAGGAATATATACATTGTCTGAACCAATAGAGGATGCTCATTATGACGAAGAACATCATGGATATTATACATGCTGGAGCCAAAATACAAGTTGTACCCACATAATAAAAATAACTAAAACAGGAAAAAATGGGAATAATTATCAACTATTAGCTGGAGAAACCCATTCAGGATATTGGTCAACAAGTTACGACCAAGCTCATGCGAATGAAGTAGACTCTAATATAAAAACATATTTAGAAAATTGGTATGGACGAAATTTATTAAAGTATGACACTTATATAGCAGACACTGGTTTTTGTAATGACAGAAGTTTAGCTAGTGGTTATGAAAAAGCAGGTTTTGGTCGTAATTATACTCGTTATGGAGCAGGTGCAAGATTAGCCTATAATAATACTAAAACACCAAAATTTTCTTGTCCAAATTCAGAACAAGATTTGTTTACCGTAAATAATAGTAAAGGAAATCAAAAATCACAATATAAAATAGGTTTAATAACAGCTGACGAAGTAGCTTATGCTGGAGGTGTATATCCTTTAGCAAATACTAATTATTATTTATATACAGCAGGGATAGGTTATTGGACTATGAGTGCTTTAGAGTTTAGCAATGTAAATTCCAATACTCATTTCTTAGCTGTTGAAACAAACGGAAGTCTGGCAGGTGCTTTTGTATGGTTTAGTATAAATGTTCGCCCCGTCATAAATCTAATCCCAACTATCGAAATAACTTCTATTACTCAAGATGGAACAATAAATAATCCGTATATTATAAAAATAAATTAAAAAAATAGTAAAAAACTAATTAAATTTGTAGTATAATTTAATTAGTTTTGAAGGAGTTGTTTTTTATGAAAAATTTTTGGAATAAAAAGAATATTATCTTTTTAGTAGCCTGTATTTTAGTTATTGTAATTGGTTCAATTTCTGTTTACTTGGTGTTAGGAAATAAAAAAGAAAATACTAAAGTAGAAACTCATACTATGTACGTAAAGATTAATCCTCTTGTTAAATTAATTTTTAAAGAAGAATATGTTTCATGTAAAGACCAAGAGGGAAATGATAGTTATTGTGCTGTTAACGGTGGTGAAATTACGGGATATGAACTTATCAATAATGATGCTAAAACCTTTTATAATGCACTAGACTTTACTGGTAAAGATATTTATGAGGTTTTACTTATGTTATGTGATGTAGCTCGTGATAATAATGTTGGTTTTGAAAGCCTAGAAATTACAACCGACAGCAGTAATATCGAACAAGAAAAAATCGAAGAATATTTAAAAAGTCATTCTAAATATGAAGGAGAATTTTATACTTATGTTAATTTTCAAGAACATATTGACGAAGATAAAATATTAGAAAAAGAAGAAGATAACGAAGAAAAAATATATATAGTAAAATTTGATACTGATGGGGGTAATTCCATTGATAATCAATTAATTAAAGAAAAAGGAACGGTTGTTAAACCAAGTAATCCAACAAAAGATGGATACACTTTTGTCGAATGGCAATTAGATGGAAAAGAATTTGATTTTAATACAAAAATAACAAAGGATATAACCTTAAAAGCTAAATGGCAAAAAAATGAAACTTCTAATAACGATAAAGAAAAAGATACAACAACTAGTAAGGTAATTAAAACTTCCTTAATTCAAATTACTAATCTTGGTGATAATTTAGTTGCTAATTTAACTTCAAATGTAGAAATTACAGTAACAATTAAAGGTGCTAGTAAAGTAGTTAATTCAATTACTGAAGATAAATTAAATCTTTATGTTGATTTAAAAAATTTAAAAGAAGGTGACCATGAATTAACTGTTAAAACGAAAAATACTAATGATGGATTAGAATATAGTTTTAATCCAAATAAGGTAAAAGTACGTATATCTTCTAAAGATAATCCTTCAACAGGTGGTTCTAGTCAAGGTAGTGAAGAAAGTGGTAATAAAGGTGTTGAATCTACTTATGAAAAAATTAATCTTAATGAAAATATATTAGTTAATTATACTGGATATGGTTATGGACATTGTGGAGGAGGAAATCTTGTCTTTGCAACTAACTTAGAAACTCTTTTCCCAGGTTATGTTTATAATCATCAACTTGTCTTAATCGATGCTTCAACTAAAGATACGGTAGCTTCTTGGGGTGAAGATGTAAGTCATTATTTAATAAGAGAAGAATACGAAGCTAAAGAAAGTCAAATAGAATATGATACTAATAAAGAAAATAATATGGTTAGTGTCTTTGAACAATTAAAAAATAGTTCCTATAAAGGTATTGATGGCTTTAAATATAGTTTTAGTAATCATCGTTTAAAATCTTTCGGTTATAGTGGATTAGAAATTCAAGATAAAGATACTTTTAAAAGTTTAGATCAATCTTTAACTAATCTTTACAATAATTTAAATAATCAAATTAAAAATGCTATTAAAGATAGTTATGACATCTATAATTATGGTGGATGTGGTGCTATGGATGATCCTTTCTTATTAACAGAAGAGCTATGCAATGAATATAACTTAACTTGTGATCGTTGGTAAAAAGTAATTTTATATTACTTTTTTTAGTCTTTAGTATTTTCGTGTCTAACTATTTTTTGATAATTCTCACTTTATGTCATGTAAAATACTAAACAAATAATTTATTATGAGAATGAAAGGAGAAAAAAATATGGATCAAGAACGTATTGGTAAGTATATTGCTAGTCTTCGTAAAAAGAAAAATATGACCCAAGAAGAATTAGCTGAGAAATTAGGGGTTAATAGTAGAAGTGTTTCTCGTTGGGAAAATGGTAAATGTATGCCTGATTTATCTCTTTTGACACCACTTAGTAAAGAATTAGGTACTAATATTAATGATTTAATAAGTGGCGAAGACGTCAATCAAAATATTTACCAAGAAAAATTTGAGGAAAATGTTGTTGATATGGTTTCAATTGTCGAGAAAAAAAATCATATATCTAATCTTTTATCAAATACTTTTTTAGGAATTATTATACTATTTACAGTTTTATTTGTTGGTTATATTTTTTATACTAATGTTTCATTTAAAGCTAGTTATAATAAAGATAAAATGTATGTAACTTCCGAATATAATGGCGATTTATCCTATAGCAATGATATAGCTTTTTGTACTAAAAACGACTATATTGGTAGAGTAAATAGATTAATAACAGTATTTTCTAAAGATAGTGAAGAAGTAGGTATTGTTTTTGTACATGTCCGTAGAACTTTACAAGATATTTATCACGAATATAACGCTATAAACGACTATGGTAACTATAATTTAAGTACGGGAAAAACTTGTCAAAATCTTTATATACCTGTTTTAGAATTCCCTAAACATTACCAAATTTATTATACTGAAACTTCCTTCAAGAAAATAGCTAATGCTTCTAATGAAGAATTAGAAAAAATAATTAAAAAAGCCAATTTAATGTATGATTCTTTTACTAATAAAAGCGAGTAATGATACTCGTTTTTCTTTTCTTTCTTTATAGAAAATGTTATACTAGATACGTGATGTAAGATGGTAGAAAAAAGAGTAGAAAAAATATTTATAATTGTTTTTGGAATTATGGGATTGTTCTTTTTAATAGGGGCTTTTAATCTTTATTTATTTTTAGGTATTCCTTTTAATAATATAGTTAAAACAAGAGCCAAAGTATTAGAAATTAATCCATTTAATGGTGTTTTAGTATCTTATTTTATTAATGATGACCATTTTACTAATTATTTACCGCGTACTAAAGAAGATTATTATATTGGTGAAGATATAAATATATTTTATGATAAAACTAATCCTAAAAAAATTACTGTTCCTGCAAGTTATAGTGTAATTTATATTTTTACGGGGGTAGGAGTATTACTATTTAGTATTGATTTAATAATTATATTAGTTAGTTATAAAAAGAAGAAAATGATTTTATATTTAAAGAATAATGCTAGTATTATTAATGCTAAGTTTGTCGAAGTAAAGTTAAATAAATCATATGAAGTAAATGGTAAAAATCCTTTTATTATAATTTGTGAATATAAAGGTATAGATGGCAAAGTATATACTTTTAAAAGTGAAAATATATGGTTTAATCCCACGGACATTATAACAAAGAATACAATTAAGAGTTTTCCTATCTATGTTAATCATGATAATTATAAAAAATATTATATGGATATAGAGAATGTTATAAGTAAAAGTAAAGAAAGTATTTAACATTCTTTTTACTTGTTTACATTTATCTTTTATGTTAATATATGAATATATGAAATTGCTCCATAGCCAAGCGGTAAGGCATCGGGCTCTGACCCCGAGATCGTTAGTCCGAATCTAACTGGAGCAGCCATTATGTTTTTAATATTTTTATATATAGAAAGAAGGAAAAAAAATGAATAATAATGACTTAGCTAATTTAATTTTTCCTAATGTTAAAGATAGCAATTATTATGAAGAATTATATCCCGAAAGATCCTTAAAAGAAGGGGCGATGGTTACTAGATTTGCTCCTAGTCCTACAGGTTTTGTCCATATGGGAAGCTTATATACATCATTCTCTAATTTGATGTTAGCCAAACAATCAGGAGGGGTAGTCTTTTTAAGAATTGAAGATACTGACCAAAAAAGAGAAGTCGAAAATGGGATTGAAGGAATTATAAGAGACTTTAATAATTTAAAAATATCTTTTGACGAAGATCCTATTAAAGGTGGTAAATATGGTCCTTATATCCAAAGTGAAAGACGAGAAATCTATCAAAGTTTTGCTAAAAAATTAATTATCGAAGGTAAAGCTTATCCCTGTTTTGCTACGGAAGAAGAATTAAAAAACTTAAGGGAAATGCAAGAATTAAATAAAGAAAGAATAGGTTATTATGGAAGTTGGGCTAAATATCGTAATCTAAGTATTGAAGAAGCTATTACTAAAATAAAAAATAATGAACCATATATTATAAGGTTAAAATCTCCAGGAGACTTTAATAATAAAATTATTTTAGACGACTGTATTAAAGGTAAAATTGAAATGCCCGAAAATGATATGGATATAGTTATTATTAAATCTGATGGACTTCCTACTTACCATTTCGCTCATGCTGTTGACGACCATTTAATGCGTACTACTCATGTAATTAGAGGAGATGAATGGGTATCTTCTTATCCTATTCATAAACAATTATTTGAAGTTTTAGGTTTTAAAGAACCAAGATATGCCCATTTAGCACCTCTTACTATCAAAGAAGGAACAACTGTTAGAAAACTAAGTAAAAGAAAAGATAAAGAAAGTGCGATTAGTTTCTATCACCAATTAGGAATACCTGACGAAGTAATAAAACTTTATATTGCTACTATTAATAATTCTAGTTTTGAAGAATGGTATATTGCTAATTCTGACAAAACTATCGATGATTATCATTTTACTTTTGATAAAATGCCAATTGGGGGAAGTTTATTTGATTTAGAAAAATTAATGAGTATATCTAAAGTATATTTTAGTAAATTAAAAGCTAGTGATATTTATAATCGTACTTTAGAATATGCGAAAGAATATGATAATGAATTTTATAACTTAATAGTAAATGATCCTTTATATTTAACTAATTTATTAAACATTGAAAGAAATATTGAACGTCCTAGAATGGATATTGGTAGTTATAGTGATGTTAAAAAAGAATTTTGGTATATGTTTGACGAGTTATTTGCTAAAGAAGATAATCCTTATCAAGATATTACTTATCCATATGATATATCTTTTATTAAAGATTATTTTGTAAATATTTATAATGAACAAGATACTGAAGAAGAATGGTTTAATAAAGTAAAAGATTATGCTAGTTCCAAAGGCTTTGCTGTTAATCGTAAAGAATACAAAGAAAATCCTGATAATTTTTTAGGAAATATTGCTGACTTTTGTAGCATTATTAGAGTAATGTTAACTACTTCTAATACTTCACCTAATATGTATGATTTACTTAAAATATACGGTAAAGAACGATTATTGAAACGTTTAGATAAATTTTTAAATGATGTAAATAAAGGATAGGAAAAATCTTTTTATGGTAAATCATCTTATTATAGATTGTATTAGCTGAAGCTTTATAGTTTCAGCTTTTTATATTGTTTATTAAAAAAGAAACTGATACAAAATCAATCACTTAATTTTGCAATAGCTTCTTTCTTTTTCGGTAATACTATCAAATAAATAAATGGTAACATATACATAAATGAACTCATATATCTAAAAGATGTTGATAGAGGACTTGCTATCATTAAAGTTATCCAAATAGCTATTAAAGGACTAGTTAATAATAAATATTTATTTTTATTGCTATGGACTATATAAAGTATTAAGACTATTAATAACCAAAAACAAGTACCATTATTGAAATAAATAGTTGTCTTTTGATAAAAATTTTCTAAACTATTTTGCATATTACTAGGTAATAATCTTTGATTATGCATTTCTTTAAAATCACTATAAAGAGATAAATCAAAACCACTAAATCCTAAAAATCTACTTTGTCCTTCGATAAAACCAGTAAAAGCATAAGTACCATAAGTAGTTAATAAATAACTTTTAACATACCTAGAAAAATTATTAGGTAATATTTTTAAATAGGTCTTTATAAATTTTCCTTTTGTTTCATTCAAATATAAACGATTAAAATCTTGATCCCATTTAATATTATCGACAATATAAGGATTATATTTATCTTTAAAATTATCTATACTAAAAATTTGGTTAAGGTATTCTTTATCACTTTTTTCTATTTTACCATTAGTCTTAATAACGTATGCTACCTGCTGAAGGGGAATAGCTATTTTCTCTTGAAATAAAGGTTTATCAATAAAAGTTAACAACTTTAAACTACTATTACATAGAATAACAATTATTAATGATAAAAGCCATTTTTTATAATATTTTTTATAATTAATAAATAGTAACAATAATATAAATAGAACAATATATAAACCATTACTACGAATAAGTGTCGTAAATACTAGAAGAATAATCGTTAATATTAAATTTGTTTTCTTTTCTAACCATTTCCCTTTACTTACAATAAGATTATATAAAAGAGGTAAATATATTAATATAACGATATTAAATAAAGAATCTTTTACTATAGCAGTATTATAGTTAGCAATAATAGGTAACAAAGTAAAATATAAAATTATAAGTATTGTAGTTATTTTATTTTTAAAAGTATTATAAAACCATTTGATAATTAAACTTAATATAAAACTATTAATAATTAATTGAATTAGAGATACCAAGAAAAAAGATAAGTTCATATTATTTAATATTTTATAAAATAAGCGATAAGGTACAGCAATTATTAAGTTATATAATAAGGGATTTTTATTCGCAACACCAATAGGGGTTGTCAATATATCAAAGGTATCTGTCATCGCACTTCCTGGGTAATAAGTAATAAGAAAAAGTAGTCCTGAAATAAAAATACATATAAAACTTATAATAAAAATTTTCAAAGAATGAACTTTTTCTTCTTCCTTTATTTTTATTTTGTCTAATAAGTAAAAGATGAGGTTAAAAATAATAAAGATAGGAATACTTATTAAAATGGTTTTAATAAAGAAAGAAATATTAAAACGAAAATTATTAATAAAATTAATAGGCATTTTCTCAATATTAAAATTAATTTCTTTCATTAAAATTAAAGTGCATGATAAAAAATAACTACTTATAAAAGTATAAATATAACTAAGCTTTCTTTTCATAATTCACTACTCCTATTTAAATTATAACAAATAATTAAATAGTATGGCAAAAGAATTATTTATTAATATTTAATCGCAATATATTATAACAGGAGATGATAAAAATGAAGGAATTTTTAGAAGATATAATGAGTAATAACTTAATTTTATTATTTTCCGTTTTGACAACATTAGATATATTTTTAGGCAGTATAAGAGCAATTTATGAAAAAAAGTGGAATAGTACAGTAGGAATAAATGGAGCTTTAAGAAAAGTTGCTATGATTGGAGCTTTATTATTCTTGTTAGTGGCTGATAAGCTTTTAAATATTAATTTCTTAGATTTATTACCGCAAACTATTAGTGGATCTTTCAAAATGATTGGCTTAGCAGGGGTATTTGGAATATTGTTTCTTTTATATGAAAGTGCTAGTATCCTAAAAAATATGGTATTGTGTGGTTTACCAATTCCTAAAAAATTAAAAAGTAAAATAACTGAATGGTTAAATAGTTTTTCAATAGAAATGGGTGATAAAAAATGAATAAAGAGTATGCAATTTATCCTTTTAGATACATAAATATTACGCAAAGACACGACGAAGGTAATCATTTACCACATTGGCAAAATTCGACTAATTATAGTGATAAACCTTGGGATGAAGCTTTAAAAGATGGGGGTAGAAGTTACTTTGAACCACAGAACGATTTTATTATCGAACAAGTTTTAGGTTTAAATGGTGATTTGACAACTAATTCAGTAAGACTTAAATCAGTAAATAAATTATATATTCCTTATAAAGAAGAACCAGTTTATCTATATCTAACTTTAACGCATATGAACGAAGATAATTTACAACAAGTATACCAGGGACAAATTTTAAAAAAGGGTACTAAAATACTTATGGAAGGAACGGATGGGTATGCAACTGGTAATCATTTTCATATAACAGCTAATATTGGTAATTATTATGGCCTTTTACAAAATAGTAATGGTTCTTGGTGCTTTACCTATGAAAAGTCATTATTGCCAAATGAAGCTTTTTATTTAGATACTTCTTATACTGATGTTATTTATGCGAGAGAATATCCTTTTCAAATGTTGCCTAAAAATGAAGGGGTAGGGATACCGGTATCAAGAGATGAAAATGTTAATCAAATAGAAGTTATAATACCTGAATTATATTGTCGTAATAAACCAGGATTAAATGGCGAAATATTAGGTTTTACCAAACAGGGAATATATAATTATACTAAAAAAGAAACTAAAGATGGTTACGATTGGTATTATATTGGGGTAGGTTATATTGCTTATAATAATTCGTGGTGTAATTTGTATCCTAAAAAAAGTAGTGAACCTCCCATTGAAGAAGAACCAAGTATTACTATTCCTAGTAATAAAAAAAATAATTTCTTTGTTGAAATATTAAGACAAATAATAAAATTTTTACAAAGTATTCTAAAAAAATAATTTATCTTTTATCTTTTCTACCAAGCAATTATGCTTGGCTTTTTATATGAAAAAAACGGCTGATGCCGTTTAGTATCTATTTGGTGACCTGTATGGGACTTGGACCCATGAATATCGCCTTGAGAGGGCGACGTGTTAACCGCTTCACCAACAGGCCAAAATAAATGACAAATTAATTTTAACATAAGTAAGTAATTTTTACAAATTATTTTGTCTAATTATATAAAAAAGTGAAAACATTCAAAAATTTAAAACTATTATATTTTAATTTAACCCAAAATATATAGACCTTTAATAAAAGTTTGAAAATTAAAAGGTTTTAAGAAGTTCTTTTCTTAATGCAGATATATATTTTATTTAACCGTTTTGTTAACTTGCTAAATAATTTAATTTTTTACTTTATTTCTTGCCAAAAATAAGGACATAGAATATAATAAATTTATCAGGAGGGATACAATGAATTTAACGGTTGATAAAAAAGAAATACTAACTAATTTAGAAATAATTATTAATAAAGAAAAAAATAATGACTTTTTTAATGTTATCAATAATGATTGGGAAAAAGTTATGGATATTGACGATAGTCCAGTTACTAGTTACCATAACAGTATTATTGATGAAGAATATTTTAATCTATTAATACCTACTTATAAAGCTATAAAGTACTATATGAATAAAAAGAATGAATATCCAAGTGCCTTACAAGAGGGAATGGCTTTATTTATTAGTAAAGCTATTATTTTAGAAAAGATAGATCCTAATAAAGTGGATGTATATTTTAATACAGGTGATCGTTCGTTAGAAAGAAAAGCTACTAATCCTTTTGAAGAAGTAGCAAGATTATTATTAATTACTGCTAAAAGAAATTTTACAGATTACAATAGTAAGGAAGATATATCTTTAAAGAAAGTTGATTTTGAACATAATTCCCAACTCGAAATAATGAATATTGCTTTAAGTGCAACAAAACTTTCTAAAAGAACATGGCTTTATTATGATAGTAATATTGTTAAGAATATATTTAATCGTATAAATATGTTATCTTATAAAAATTATCCAGCATCTTTTGCTTTTTCTAATAGTAATAAATCTAGTATTGAAGAAATATTAAATATGATTGCTTTGCTACATGAAAATAAAGTTGATAGATATCGTTATATTTATAAAGAAAATAATGTACTTTTGATAGAAAATTTAGAAATGCAATTTAATAATAGTTTAGAATATGCCAAAAGGAATATTGGTTTTGGTTCTAAAACAAAAGTTAAGGATCTTAATTAAATCCTTTTTTTCATAGTTTACAAAAATTAAAAATATAGTAAAATATAATTAAGGAGAGTTGAAATGGAAGAAGAAATTTTAATAGAGACAGAAGATAAAATGGCAAAAGCAGTTGAAAGTGTCGAAAAACGTTTTACGACAGTAAGGGCAGGGCGAGCTAATCCTAGTAGTTTAGATGGGGTTATGGTATCTTATTATGGAGTAGATACTCCTTTAAAACAACTTGCAACAATATCAGTACCAGAAGCAAGACAATTACTTATTAAACCTTTTGATCGTAGTTGTTTAGGAGCAATCGAAAAAGCTATTTTTGAAGCTAATTTGGGTTATACTCCTAATAATGATGGTGAGACAGTAAGAATAGTTATTCCTCCTTTAACCGAGGAAAGACGTATCGAATTAACTAAACAAGTAAAAGCTATTGCTGAAGAAGGAAAAGTTGCCATTAGAAACATTAGAAGAGAAGCTATCGAAGAAATAGAAAAGCTAAAATTACCAGAAGATGTCGAGAAACATCAAAATAATGAAGTCCAAAATTTAGTTAATGATTATAATAAAAAGATTGAAGATATTTTAAAAATAAAAGAAGAAGAACTATTGAGTATTTAGTTCTTCTTTTCTTTATTTATTGTGACTTTTGATATTTTCACTATCAATTATTCGATAAGTATCGTTAAAATCTCTTTCTTGAATAACATACATATCATCGGGATTAGTAATATTGATGTATCCACCGCTACTAACCTTCATTTCGCTACCCCATTGGGTTACTATAATGTTATCAGGAATTTGAATAAAAATTTGTTTACCACCAGTTGGTTTATAAATTCCTATGTTATTAGGGTCTACTTCGTATTTTCCTTTAAATACAGAATCCTTAATTATCCATTGATTTTTATGACCATTGTTATCGATAATTTCTTCGCCATTTTCATTAACTTTAGTAACTATCCAGCCTGGTTCATTAGTTTTCTCGTCAATTGTTACAACGTCTTCCTTTTCTTTAATTTCATTACCAAATTGGTCGACGCTCCACGATACAACTGCCTCTCCGGGGGTACCTTTCCTTGCTTTAATACGAGCAAATTTTTCGGCAGTAACTGGTCTTATTCCTTCCTCAAGTAATTTCTTAACATAAACTTCAGTTGAAACTTTAACATATTCGTCCATATTTTTTCCTCCTTTACTATAATAAATTTTATCATTGGAGATTATTTAGTGTCAAATTTATTTACATTTTTCTAATTTACATCTATAAAACTTTGTGCTATAATGTATCTTGATATTTATGGCTGTCATTAAGAAGTAGTAATAAGTATTTTATTTAAAAGAGAGTTACTGGTCGGTGTAAAGTAATAAATATGACTTATGAATTCGTCTTATAAGCTTTTATTAATAGTAAACGTTATCCAGCGTTAATGGTAATAAGTATAGTTATAATTAATTATAAAAATAAGGTGGTACCACGTTAATAACGTCCTTTGTGGTATCACTTTTTTATTTATAAGGAATTTTCTCCTTATAAAGAACGATATAAAAAATAAAGGAATGACATTTAAACCACTTCAAAACAATTCATAATATTATGAATTTAAAATTTTCATTTATTATATTTATGGTGATAACCTCTTTTAGATTTATAGTCTAATGGAACACATTTATTATGTTTA
>CANQYA010000014.1 GCA_947627965.1 uncultured Bacilli bacterium | reverse complement strand
ATATCTTAAATTTCTTGCTGACATACCTTTAATTGTAGGAAACTCTATTTTTAAATCTTTTGCTAAAGTATCTATAAATGAAGAACCCCATTTATTATTTTCGATTAACTTTAAGCCAATATTGTAATACATTAAAACTAAATCTTTATTTGCATTTTCAACTATTTTGTTTCTAGTTGTTATTAAAGTTTTTTTGATATCATTTAATACTTCAAAATATTTGTCATTATTTTCTAGCATAATATTCCTCCCGTATGATTTTTGCTAATATTATTATACTATAAATTCTTTTAAATTCCTATATGACTATTAAGTATTTAATAACAACATTTTTATTTTTTTTATTTAATAATAAATTGTATTGTATTACTAATAACTTAGCGTTATAATTAATTTATCAAATACAAATGAGTTTGTTATCAAAGTGTGCATAACCCTTTTAGTAATCGCTCCATTGACGAATCTGTTCGAAATGCACGAACATTCAAATATATTTCATCTCAATTTGAGATGTTTTTTTATTACATAAAAAATCCCCCACAGGATATTTTGATATACTTGTCAAAATTCCTAGGGAGGGTTAATAATTCTGTCAAAGACAAAATTATTAAAATTGCTATTTAATTATTTTATGTTTTAAAACTAATTTTTTTATTTCAGAATCATTTTTAAGATAATAATCTTTAATATCATTTGGTACTAAAATCTTATGGCTATTTTCAACCAATTCAATAAAAACAGAAATATTAGTATCCATAAGAAGATTTAATAATTCTTGAAATTTATCGTCAGTTAGTAGTATTTTTCTTGTATCAGGATTAGTAATATCTAACTCACCAATTTGATTCCTATATTTATATTTATCAGTAGCTTCAAAAGAATTTTCATGATCATATAATGGAGCTAATCGTATTCCACTAGTATCTACTTTAAAGAGAAAATTATTTCCGCTTCTATCAAGTTGCGATGTATAAAAATCTCTAATAAAAAACTTTTTAATATCACTTAATAAAATTAAATATTCTTTCTCAGTTGAACATATATCCTTTATTTTTTGCAAAATACTCAAATCCCTCATAGGGTTAAACCCATAATCCCAAGACCTTTTATAAGTGTTTTTGGGATTACAAAAGTTTTTTGATGCCAAACCATAACCTTTATTTTCACCATTTACACATAATTGAGCTATTTTATAATGGACTGTCTCCAAACCAAAATATTCTGATATTACTTCACCCAAAAGTTCGTTTATAAAATAAAAATCATAATCATTACTTTTATAAAAATACCATTGATTATCTATTTTATGCCATCTATCAATAAAGAAAAAATAAGGAGCAGTATAAATAAGTTCTTTAGGAACCCCTGTTTCATTGCTGATATTTTTTGCAATTAAATTAAATTTATCAACATCTACTTCATTAAATTTAATTAAACTATCAACCTTTATTAAAAAAATCTTAGTTTCAGCATTAAAACATTTTTCAATCATTAATAATTACCCCCCCAGCAGTACGATATTATACTAAAACTCTTTTTAGTTGTAAATATCTTTCATAATTGCTCTATCAATAAACCAATTTAAACTTTTTGACACCGGTATTTAGAAATCAATTGAAAAATTTTTTATTACAAAGAAATTGCCTTATAAAAAATATAGTGGTCGAAAAGTGACCGAAAATATTGATAATATTTTTTATTTTGTATATTTGTAATAAGATAATTGACGATAAAAATGTATAAAGATCCCAAAAGACCGAATTAAAAATTGAATTAACAATAAATATAAAAAGAAGTAGTTGCTTTTTCCAATTCCTTTTTTCATATTTTAAAATATTATTAGTGATTTGATTATATCTATCTAATAATTCGTTTTTGGTACTTTATTATTGAAAAGCTTTTTTAATTCAAAATGATACCATTTTAGTTAAATCACGTCAAAATAATCACCTTATTGCTTTCTGTGTGACTTTTTATTTTGTCTTATACATTAATAACAATGATTTGCAAAGATTCCAATTTACAAATTAACATTACATGGTATAATATACTTCATTAATTGGAGGCGTGTTATGTCCAAAATTAGTAATGTTCTTAATATGTTAGAATATTTAAGCTCTGGGAAAAGATATAGCATTAAAGAATTATCAGAGGAACTGGAAGTATCTCCTAGAATGATTAGAATTTATAAAAACGAACTGGAAAAAGCTGGAATTTATATAGATACCATAATGGGTCCATACGGTGGTTATGTTTTAAATCAATCTATTAGGTTACCAAAAAGAAAATTTGTAAAAGAAGATTACCAATTAATCGATAAATGCATAAATTTAACTAAGAACAAAGAAGATAAGGAAAAGTTAAATTTGTTGAAAGATAAAATTAGAGGTATTTATATAGGTAGCAAAAATGAAAAAAGAGAACTCATTTTAAATGATGAAAATCTAAATAAATATAATATTTTTATTAGAGCAATAAAAGAAAGAAAAAAAGTAAAAATATTATATTACTCTTATGGTAAAGGAGAGAGTGAAAGATTGATAAATCCAAAAGAAATGTTTTTGTTTAATAATGAATGGTATTGTGTAGCATTTTGTGAACTTAGAGGTGATATGAGACATTTTGATTTAAAAAGAATTAGAAAAATAGAACTATTAGAAGAAAAATTTTAAGTAGACCATATATTTCCTACTTAAATGCTATTATGAAGTTAAGGAGTGATTTTATGTCTAAAGAAAATATGGAAGATAACTATAATAAATTGGAAGAAAGAGTTTTAAATTCATTATCTAAAACTGATTTAGAGAGGATTAAAGATATTTTGTCTAACATAAAAGAACCTACACTTGTAAGTGGAGTTGGAGGTTCTAATGTTGTTAGTAATTATTTATCTAAAATACTAAGTATAAAGAATGGTATAGTTTGTGAATCTATTACCCCAAGAGATGTTCTTTATAGAAACTTAAAAGGATTTAAAAATATAATATCTTGTAGTTATAGTGGTAATAATTATGGAGTAACAACGTCATTTAATAATGATTTACAAAAATACTTATTTTCAAAAAATAAATTAGATGGAATTACAAACATTAATTATAATGTTGAAGACGAAGAAAATAGTTTTATATCCTTATCATCTACCCTTATACCTATGACTATTGCGTTATTATATTATTGTAATGACTTAAGTATAGTGAAAGAAATTTTACAAACAGTACCACAATATAGTATAAGAAAAAATTATTTAAATGAAGTATTAATTGGATATGAGAGTAGTAATGAGGACTTAATCCAGCCACAAGAAATAAATTCTTTTTTAGAAAATACATATAAAATTATACCTTTTTTCCCTGCGATACTTGGAAAATCTAACGTTTACGAAATATTGGGTGGATATGAAACTAGTTCGGCAATGCATTTCTTAGAATCTACTATGACAGAAGCAGGGTTATTTGTTCCCGTAGTTCATGACAAATACGATTATTGTCATGGCAGAAACAATTTAAGTTTTGAGTATTCAAACAATTTAATCTTTTTTGATAATGATACTGAATTAGATAAGTCTTATAAAGAAATATTACCAAAGAAGTATAGAAATGTAATGAGTATTAAAAAGAAATATGACGATAATATAATAAATGACTATTATCTAACTTATATAAGTATGATGCTTTGTAGGGAATTTGCTAAAAGTTCAGATAAAGATCTGTCACTGGTTAAATATTATTCACCATTAGCAAAAAAATTATATTATTATAAAGGAGAAATGTAATATAAAAAATTTAATTTATGCAACGGGAAATTATGGTAAATAAATATTGGAAAGTGCAAAATATCATTAAAAGAAAATTGGATATGGTGTATATCATATTAATTAGTTGTTATTACTAATTATTATTTATCAAAACTTATTATACTTTTTAGGACTTTATGTTTAACGCATTTGAACCCTTTTGGGTTCTTTTTTTTAACTAAAAAAAAGAATGAACAGCATTAAAATAGACTTTTCTTCATAGATTTGATACAATGTAGGTGAAGGTGAGTGTATGAAAAACAAGAAATTTTTAATTATTTATGTAATTTCAATAATTTTATTTATAGGTATTACTTATTATTTGTTTTTACCCGCTATTAACATTCATAGCCCAGGTTTTTGGATTTATTTATTCATCATATTTGTTGCCATTATAATAGGGAAGTTATTAATTTCTATTGATTATAGAACTGGTAATTTAAAGAAACGAGCTTACACTAGTTTTTGGAAATATGTTTATGTTAGTATGGGTGCTATCTATTTAATAATTATTATAATCAATATTATATCTTCGCCCATTTTTCAATCGTCTAGTTATTCGCAAAGAATAAAAATAGACGAAAATGGTAATTTTAATACCGATGTAAAAGAAGTTGATTTTAATACAATTCCTTTACTTGATAAAGATTCTAGTAGCAAACTTGGGGATCGAGTAATGGGAGAAATGACGGATTTAGTTTCACAATTCTATGTTTCTAATTTATATACCCAAATTAATTATAATAATGAAGTGGTGCGTGTAACTCCTTTAGAGTATTCTGGAATTATTAAATATTTTACTAATCATAAAAAAGGTGTCACTGGTTATATAATAGTTAATTCTGTCGATGGTAAAAGTGAACTTGTCAAATTAGATAAAGGTATGAAATATATGCCTTCCGCACTTTTTAGTGAAGATTTAACAAGAAAGTTACGTTTTACTTATCCTACCGAAATATTTGGTGAAGCTAACTTTGAATTAGATAATGAAGGTAAACCTTACTGGATTATTCCAACTATAAAATATAGTGGTGTTGGACTAAAAGAGGAAATATCCGGTGTTATAATATTGGATCCTATTACTGGCAATAGCCAAAAATATAAAGTTGCCAATGTTCCAACTTGGGTTGATCACGTATATAATGCTTCTTTAATTTTAGACCAAGTCAATGATTGGGGAACTTATAAAAATGGATTTTTAAATTCACTATTTGGTCAAAAAGAAGTTGTCGTGACTACCGAAGGTTATAATTACTTAACTTTAGATGATGATGTGTACTTATATACAGGTATTACTTCTGTAGCAACAGATGAATCCAATTTAGGATTTATTCTTTGCAATATGCGTACTAAAGAAACAGTTTATTACCAAGTCCCTGGTGCTGAAGAATATTCAGCTATGGAAAGTGCTAAAGGACAAGTACAGCAAATGAATTATACTTCCACTTTCCCATTACTAATTAATTTAGAAGGGCGTCCTACTTACTTGATTTCTTTAAAAGATAATGCAGGTCTTGTAAAAATGTATGCTTTTGTTGACGTCCAAAATTATCAAAAAGTAGTAGTAACTGATTCTAGTAAAGGGATTGAAGAAGCATCAAGAAATTATTTAGCTACTAATCCAGTTACTGATTCTAAAGATATTATTAAAAAAGATATAACTATTAGTAAAATATCTACATCAATTATCGATGGTAATACATACTATTATTTTACTGATAATAGTGGTACAAAATATCGTGCTTCCATTAAAGTTGCTGACGATTATTTACCGTTTGTGACAGTAGGTAACACTTTATCAATTTATTACCGTAACGAGAGCGATTTAATAGAAATAATTAAAATAGAAAGGTAGAAAAAATATGTTGTTAAAAGAATGTAAAAATTGTAGAGCAGTAATAAAAGTAGAAAAAGATTGCGAGTGTGGTTGTGGATTTACTTGTTGTGGAGAAAAAATGCAAAATGTAATTCCTAATTCTAGTGATGGAGCTAAAGAAAAACACATTCCTAATTATAAAGTAATTGGCGATAAAATGGAAATAACAGTAGATCATGTTATGGAAGCAGATCATTATATTGCTTGGGTTTCTTTAGAAAAAGACAATATCGAAATAGTACATCACTTAAATAAAGAGAAAGAAGAAATTATCTTTCCTTATATAAAAGGAGCTACTTTATATTCTTTCTGTAATAAGCATGGGCTTTGGGAAAGAACCGTAGATTAATATAGAGTATATGTCTTTTATCTTTTGGTAAATATATTAGAGGAGTACATATGGTTTTTAGCAGTTTAATATTTTTATTCTGTTTAAAATCTTATTCTTATTTTTCAACTAAAGTTTATAATGATATAATCGATACTATGAATTAATAGTATCCTTTTTCTTTTGACGTTGGATATTGTTTCAATGCTAGATATATTTTTTAAGATATTAGAATATTGTATTTCAACATTAGACATACCTTTTTAGAAGCTAGATAATGTTTCAACATTAGATATTCTATTCTGATGTCAGATTTTTTTCAGTGCTAGATATTTTATCGTAACATAATATGCTAGATATTCTATCTCAATATTAGATATTTTACTTCAATGTTACATATTATTTAATTTACTAACCATAAAAAGACATGATATAATATATAAATGTTGGAGGGATTACTTATGGACAAATTAAGTAGAGAAGAAGTTTTACATGTTGCCAATTTAGCACGCATAGGTATTAGTGATAGTGAAATTGAAAAATATCAAGTTGAATTAAAAAAATTATTAGACGAAGTAGATAAAATTAAAGATGTAAAAAACTATGACGAAGATTTATTAATCGCACCTCATGACCATAATACAGTATTAAGAGACGATGAAGTAGGTAAGATGTTAGATCAAAGCGAGATTATGAAAAACGTTCCTCGTCATAACGGAAATTTTGTGGAAGTACCGGTGATGTTAAATGAGTAATTATTTAGAATTAAGTATTACTGAAATTAATAAATTATTAAAAAATAAAGAAATAAAACCTATCGATTTAGTATTAGAAGCAATCGAGCGTATCGAAAAAAATAGTGATTTAAATGCCTTTATTACTCTAGATAAAGAAAATGCTATCGAAAGAGCTAAAGAATTAGAAAATAAAGAAGTAGATAATTTACTTTTTGGTATTCCTATTGCTGTTAAAGATAATATTGTTACTAAAGATTTAAGAACAACTTGTGCTTCTCATATGTTAGAAAATTTTGTTCCTATATATAATGCTACTGTCGTAGAAAAAATATTAGATAAAAATATGATTATTATTGGTAAATGTAATATGGACGAGTTTGCTATGGGTTCAACTAGTAGAACTAGTTATTTTGGAGCACCTTTAAATCCATGGAATAAAACTAAAATAGCCGGTGGTTCATCAGGAGGTAGTGCTTCTTGTGTATCTGCAAGACTTGTTCCCCTAGCTTTAGGAAGCGATACCGGTGGTTCTATTCGTCAACCATCTAGCTACTGTGGAATTGTAGGTATGAAACCAACCTATGGTAGAGTATCCCGCTATGGTTTAATAGCTTTCGCATCGAGCCTAGATCAGATTGGACCAATGACTGGATGTGTTTATGATAATGCTCTATTACTTAATGCCATAAGTGGACATGACGATAATGATTTAACTTCTTCCTACAAAGAAGTAGAAGATTATACTAGATTGATTGGTAAAGATATTAAAGATATGAAAATAGCTGTTCCTAATTTTTTTATGAGTGACATTGTCGACCAAGAAATAAAAAATAAAGTAGAAAATATAATTGAATTATTAAAAAATAATGGAGCTTCAGTTGATTATATTGATATTAATTATATTGAAAATGCGGTAACTTTATATCAAATTATTGCTATGGGTGAAGCTAGTAGTAATTTAGCTAGATTTGATGGGGTGCGTTATGGTTATTCTTGTAGTAATCCTAAAAATATTGATGACTTATACAAAAGAACTAGACAAGAAGGTTTTGGAAACGAAGTAAAACGAAGAATAATGGTTGGATCTTACTTACTTAGCGGTAAAAACGCCACTACATATTATAATAAAGCTTTACAAATACGTGACGATATTACTAAAAGTTTCAAAGAAGCTTTTACTAAATACGACCTTATTATAGGACCTAATACTACTACTGTAGCATATGGCATAAATGAAAATCTTGATAATCCTTTGCAAACTTTCTTAGACGATGTTTTAGTAATTCCAGTAAATATGGCAGGATTACCTGGTATGAATGTTCCTATCGGTTTTAATAAAGATAATTTACCTATTGGACTTCAGATAATTGGAAATAGTTTTGAAGAAGCTAAAATGTATCAGCTAGCATCTTTCATTGAAAAAGAATTAAATTTAGATTTAAGACCAAAAGAGGTGAAATAATGAGTAATTATACGACGACAGTAGGAATTGAAGTCCATGTCGAATTAAAAACGAAGACTAAAATTTTTTCATCTTCTAAAAATGATTATGCTAATATGGCAAATACTCATGTTAACGTTATCGATTTAGGTTATCCTGGAACTTTACCGACATTAAATAAAGAAGTAATTAGAAAAGCAATTATGGCTTCTTATATTTTAAATTGTGACATTAATAAAAAAATGCATTTCGATCGCAAAAATTATTTTTATCCTGATTTACCGAAAGGTTACCAAATAACACAGGCTAGAACTCCTATTGGTACAGATGGCTATGTCGAAATAGAAATAGACGGCAAAAAGAAAAAAATTGGTATTCACGATATCCATATTGAAGAAGATACTTGTAAAAGTATTCATTATAATAATAGTTCTTTACTTGATTTTAATCGTTCAGGGGTACCTTTAATTGAAATAGTTACTAAACCTGATATTTCTAGTAGTAAAGAAGCTATATTATATTTAGAAAAATTACGTGAATTATTACTTTATGCTGATATATCCGATTGTAAAATTGAAGAAGGAAGTATGCGTTGTGACGTTAATGTATCAGTTAGTAAGACTAGCAAGTTAGGTACTAAGATAGAAGTTAAAAATATTGGGTCAATTAGTAATGTTAAATTAGCAATTGATAGTGAAGAAAAAAGACAGATTGCTTTACTAGAACAAGGTAATACCTTAAAGGAAGAAACGCGAAGATTTGATGAAAAAACCTCTAGTACTATTTTAATGCGTGTTAAAGAAACAGGTAATGATTACCGTTATTTTCCTGAAGCCGATATACCTTATTTGTGCTTAGATCAAGAATATATCGACGAAGTAATTAAAGAAATACCAATGCTTTCTAGCAAGAGAAGGGAATTATATTTAAAAGCAGGTATCAGTGAAATAAATGTTAATAAAATATTACAAAATAGAGCTATTTCTGATTATTTAAACCGTTATTTAGATAAAAATATTAATTTAGTAATAGCTAGTAATCTTCTTTTAGGTGATATTGCCAGTTATCTTAATAAAATGAATGTAACTATCGATGAAACACATTTTAATATGGATAAATTTATAAAAGTAGTTAATATGTTAGATAACAAAGATTTAAGTAGTAAAGTATTTAAAGAAATATTAGTTGATTTATTTGAGACAGATAATGATATTAATGATTTATTAGTAAAGCATGGTATTGTAGAAATAAAGGTAGATGACTTAAAAAAAATTATTAAGAATATAATAGATAATAATACGGCAAATGTTTTAGAATATAAAAATGGTAATGATAGAATATTCAAATATTTTATAGGGCAAGTTATGAAAGAAACTAAAGGAAGTGCTGACCCTATCTTAGTTAATCAGTTATTGTTAGAAGAATTAAATAAATGATATTGTTAAAAAATCAAATAAATAATATTCCTAGAAAAATTAAACAAATGACAATATTTGATAAATGAATAATACTGGTGTATAATTATATTGTTGGAGGTATCTATATGAGATATATAAAAAAGAATAAATTGACAGTGTTAGCTATTGTGTTATTTACGATTTTGGTTATAGTAGGGGCATACATATATAATATCTTTTTCGTTAGTGGAAGAAAAGAAGCTTACGGTAATAGACTTGATGGAATAGAAAATGTTGTTATAAGTGACGATACTTATAATAATATAAAGACTGAGTTAAAGAAAAATGAAAGTGTTACTGATGTATCAACTGATTTAAAAGGTAAAATAGTCAATATCATTATTACGGTTGGTGACGATGTTAACAAAGATAATGCTAAAAAAATAGGTGAATCAGTTTTAACTCATTTCGATAAAGATCAATTAGCTTTTTATGATATACAAGTATTTGTAAAAAAAGATAACGAAGAATTGAACGATTTCCCTATTATTGGTTATAAACAAAATGGAAAAAATAATTTTTCATGGACTAAAGATAGACAGGTGACAAAAGATGAAGAAAAATAAAAAAATAATAGTAATAGTACCTATAGTAATAGCTATTGTTGTTTTTTTATCCTTATATTATTATTACAATCGTGAAGATCAAAATTCATTAACTGTTAGTGATAAAAAATGGATAAAAGATAATCAATCGACAGTAGTAGATTTAGAACTTATAAGTAATTATCCTATATATGGTGAGAATGGTATTTTCTATGAATTTGTAAAAGATTTTGAAGAAGATACAGGATTAGATTTGAATGTTATTCCATATTTAAAAACAGGTAAACCTTCTAGTTCTGGACTTCGTTTTCGTATTTTAAAAAATGAAGAAAAAATGTCAGATAATGATTTATTGTTAGCAGAAGATGTTTACGTTGCAATTGGTAAAACTCAAGTTAAGATAAATCGTGTTACGGATTTTAAAAATATTACTATTGGTGTTTTTACTGAAGATGTTGGGGAGATAAGTTACTACTTAAAAACAGGAACTAATGTAACTTATAAACCATATGAAACTATTAGTGAATTGACCAGTGCTTTAGATACTGATAATGTCGATATCATTATTATTCCTAATCTTATGTATCTCGATACAACTATTGCTAACGACGAATATGTTATTGAATATACATTAACAGAAATGAATAATCGTATTGTTTTATCACTAGGTAATAAAAATGATAAATTAAATCAAATTATTAAAAAGTATTACGAAAATTGGAAAAATAAAAATTATGTAAAATATTATAATGATAATTTACTAGATTACTATATCGATAACAATAATATAACTGATAAAACAAAAGCTGATTTATTATCTAAAAATTATGTGTATGGATATGTTGAAAATATGCCTTATGAGACAATTATAGATAATGAACTAAAGGGTATAGCTGGTGAATACGTAAATAGAATTAAAAGATTGACAGGGATTGATTTCACTTATCAAAAATATGATACAATTAGTGATTTGAAAAAAGCTGTCGATAAGGGAGAAGTTGATTTATTCTTTAATTATTATAATTTTGATAGTGCTAACTACAAAGCAACTAATTCAACTTTTATTGAAGAATATGTTGTCTTATCTAAAGCAAGTAATGAATATGTAATTAATTCTTTTGAAGCTTTAAAGGGAATAAAAGCTAGTATTATAAGCGATAATGCTTTATATCAATATTTTAGAGATAATAGTAAAGCTAGTTTAGTACCATTTAACAGCATGAAAGATTTATTAAATAGTAGTGATGACGAGGTACTTATAATCGATAAAGAAGTATATAATGTTTATCGAAATAGTAAGTTCAAAGATTATGAAGTATTATATAATGGTATAATGACTAATGATTATAATTTCATGATAAAAGCAAGTAATACATCTTTTTATGAATTATTTAACTATATTATAAATACTAATTCTTATTATCGATATAGGAATGCTGGATTAAATAGTTTAAATGTTTCTTTCTTAGATAGATTTACCTTTGAAGAAGTATATATTATTATATTATCTTTGATATTTATTCCACTAATAATATTGACAATACTATACTTTGTTTATAAACATAAAAGAAAGATAAAAGTAGTAAAAAAAGAAGAACGTAAGAAATATACAGATATGCTTACTTCATTAAAAAACAGAAATTATTTGAATTTTAATATTAAAACATGGAATGCATCTAAGAAATATCCACAAGCAATTGTTATAATTGATTTGAATAACGTTAAATATGTTAACGATAATTATGGTCATGAAGCAGGGGATAAGTTGATTGTTAAGGCTGCCAGTATTCTTGTTAATACGCAGTTAGAAAATTCCGAAATTATAAGAACAGATGGTAATGAGTTTTTAATATATCTAGTAGGTTATAGTGAACAACAAGTTAATACTTATACTAATAAATTAACTAAAGAATTTAAGACTTTACCTTATGAATTTGGAGCAGCTTTAGGTTATAGTATGATAATTGACGATATAAAAACTATCGATGACGCTATAAATGAGGCTACCTTAGAGATGCGTTCTAATAAAGAAGATTATAAAATGTAAGAAAAGAGAATGGTATAATGAAAAAAAGAATAAAAGCTTTATATATAAGGTTAGTTAAGAACATAAGAGACCCAGAAATGTTAATCTTACCAGGACAGCTTGCGTTCTTTTTTCTTATGACTTTAATCCCTCTTTTAGCACTATTTATAAGTGTTTTTTCACAGTTAAATATATCAATTGATGCAATTGAGAAAATGATTTCTAATAATATTCCTAATGCTTTAATAGCAATTGTCGATGTATTAGCTAAAAATAAGACAGCTAATACTAATGCGGTTATTTTCTTTGTTTCTGCTTTAATACTTGCTTCTAATGGGACTAATTCAATGATTATTGTCTCTAATAAAATATATAATATAAGCAGTAAAAAATATATAGAAAGAAGAATTAAGTCAATATTTATGTTAATTGTTTTAATTATATTATTGTTATTTATGTTCTTTATACCTGTTTTTGGTGATATGATTGTCAATTATATTGAAGCTATCTTTAATAATAAAAATATTAGTTATATGATAACTTTTGCTTATAATTTATTAAAATATCCGTTATCATTTTTACTTATTTTTATTGCTATTAAAACATTATATATTATGGGTCCAGATAAAAAAATAAAAAGAAGTGAAGTTAATTATGGAGCTTTGTTTACAAGCTTATCTTGGATAGTTGTTACTCAAGTGTATTCAATGTATGTTGAAAATTTTTCTAACTATAGTAATTTGTATGGTGGTATTTCCAATTTAGTAGTTTTAATGTGGTGGGTTTATATTTTAGCATATATTTTTGTGCTTGGAATGGGGTTAAATGTAACTAAATATCAATTAACTAGTGAGTAAAAGTGAAGTTTTGATTGACAAATATAGAAGGGTTTAGTATAATCTTAATCGGTACATTGAAATCCCCACATAAGTTTAGCCATGGGAAAGTTAAGCTTAAGTAAAGGAGAAAAAATATGAAAAGTTATATGCAAAAAAAAGAGACAATTGAGCGTAAGTGGTATGTAATCGATGCTTCAACTGCTCCATTAGGTAAGGTTGCTGTAAAAGCTGCTAATATCCTACGTGGTAAGCACAAACCAACATATACTCCACATATTGATTGTGGTGATTATGTTATTATCGTCAATGCTAGTAAAGTTGTTTTAACAGGTAATAAGCTTGAAGATAAGATGTATTATAACCATTCTATGTATACTGGTGGATTACGTGAAAGAAATGCTAAAGTTATGAAAGAACAATATCCAGTAGAAATGGTTGAGCGTGCTGTAAAAGGTATGCTTCCTCATAATAGATTAGGTAGAGCTATGGGTAAAAAATTATTTGTATATAGTGATGAAAGTCATC
>CANQYA010000013.1 GCA_947627965.1 uncultured Bacilli bacterium | reverse complement strand
CAATTGAAGACATGAAAAAAGACTAAATTTTAGTCTATTTTGTGGTGTTTTAAATTATTCGGCTGTGAATAGTAACTCTTTGATAATCTTTTTCTTCTTTGGTACTTGCAAAAAAAATAAATATGTTATAATCTATATAAGCAAAAAAGGGTGATAAAAAATGAATGATACAATCGTTGCCATATCGACAGCTTTAGGAGTTGGAGCTATATCAATAATAAGGATAAGTGGAAAAGACGCTATTAAAATTGTTAATTCTATTTATAAAGGAAAAGATTTAACCAAAGTTGACAACAATACTATTAACTATGGTCATATAGTTAATGATAATGAAATAATAGACGAAGTACTAGTATCAGTTATGAAATCACCTAAAACTTTTACTAGAGAAGACATAGTGGAAATTAATTGTCATGGTGGAATAGCTACTACTAATAAAGTATTAGAATTAGTTTTATTAAAAGGAGCTCGTCTAGCCGAACCAGGTGAGTTTACTAAAAGAGCTTTCTTAAATGGACGAATTGATTTAGTTGAGGCTGAATCAGTAATGGATTTAATTAATGCTCAAACTGAACAATCACGAAAATTATCAATTAACCAATTATCAGGAAAAGTAAGTAGTATTATTAAAGATTTTCGTCAAAGATTACTTGAACTTCTTGCTAGTATCGAAGTAAATATCGATTATCCCGAATACGAAGATATTGCTGTTGTAACTAATCAAAATATAAAAAGTGAAATAGAAAATATCAAATTAAATTTAAAGAAAATAATAAATGAATCAGAAAATAGTAAAATTATAAAAAATGGTATAAAAGTAGCTATAGTAGGGCGACCTAACGTAGGAAAAAGTAGTATTTTAAATTGTTTTTTAAATGAAGAAAAAGCTATTGTTACCGATATTGCAGGAACGACAAGAGATATTGTCGAAGGACAAGCTAGTATTGATGGCATTTTATTTAATTTTGTCGATACTGCTGGAATAAGGTATTCAGAAGATATTGTCGAAAAAATAGGAATAGCTAAAAGTAAACAAGAAATGGCAAATGCAGATTTAGTTCTTTTAGTTGTCAATAATAATGAAAAATTAAATAATGAAGATAAAGAATTAATTACATTACTACCTAAAAATGCGATAATTGTTGTTAATAAAAATGATTTAGATAAAGAAATTGACTTAGATTTAACTACTATTGAACAAGAAATTGTTTTTGTTAATACTATACAAACGAATGGTATAGATCCATTAAAAGATAAAATAAAAGAAATGTTTAATTTAGAAAAAATTAATAATGGTGACTATACTTATTTAAGTAATGCCCGTCAAATATCTTTAGCAAAGGAAGCCTATAATATTATTAAAGATATTGAAGAAGGGTTAAAAAATGAAGTTCCAACTGATTTGATAGAAATTGATATTAAAAGAATTTGGGAAAAATTAGGAGAAATAATAGGTGAAAATTATTCTGATGAATTAATTGACCAATTATTTAGTCAGTTTTGTTTAGGAAAATAGGAAGTGATAAAATGCAATACGATATTATTGTTGTCGGAGGAGGGCATGCTGGATGTGAAGCATCTTTAGCAAGTGCCAGGACTAATCATAAGACATTACTTATAACGAGTAATAAAAATAATATAGCCGATATGCCATGTAATCCTTCAATAGGGGGACCAGCTAAGGGTATAGTTGTAAGAGAAATATCAGCTTTAGGTGGTGAAATGGCTAACAATATAGATAAAAGCTTTTTACAAATGAAGATGCTTAATACTAAAAAAGGACCGGCAGTAAGAGCGTTACGAGCCCAAGCAGATAAAATAACTTACAAAGAAGAAATGCTTAAAACTTTAGAGAACGAAAAAAATTTAACAATTAAAGAAGCTATGGTTGAAGATTTAATAATAGAAGATAACGTTAATAAAGGTGTTATTTTAGAAAATGGCGAAAAAATTTATAGTAAAGCAGTTATTTTAACGACAGGAACTTATCTAAAAGGTATGGTTTTATATGGTTCTACCAAAATACCTAGTGGTCCTCATGACGAAAAACCGTCTAAGTATTTAAGTGATAATTTAAAAAAATTAGGTTTTAGAATAAAAAGACTTAAAACAGGAACGCCACCACGAATAGAAAAAGCTAGTATTGATTTTAGTAAAGCTTTACTACAACCAGGAGACGATACCGAATATCATTTTTCCTTTTATAATAATGAACATTACGACGTAAATAAGCAAATTCCATGTCATTTAATATATACGACACCACTAACGCATCAAATAATTAAAGATAATTTAAGTAAATCAAGTATGTATGGGGGCTATGTCGAAGGAATAGGTCCAAGATATTGTCCATCTATTGAAGATAAAATAGTAAGATTTAGTGATAAAGAAAGACATCAATTATTTTTAGAACCGGAAAGTATTTATTATGACGATATATATCTACAAGGTTTTTCTACTAGTATGCCTCATGATATACAAGAAAAAATGGTCCACAGTCTTCCAGGACTTGAAAATGCTAAAATAAATAAGTATGCATATGCTATTGAATACGACGCAATCGATTCAACCCAATTAAAGCCAACACTTGAGACTAAACTAATATCTTCATTATATACAGCTGGTCAAATAAATGGTACTAGTGGTTATGAAGAAGCAGGTGCTCAAGGTTTAATTGCTGGAATTAACGCTTCGTTAAAACTAGATGGCAAAGAAGAAATTGTTTTAAAAAGAAATGAAGCATATATTGGGGTTTTAATTGATGATTTAGTTACTAAAGGAGTAATTGATCCATATAGATTGCTTACTTCCCGAGCTGAACACCGATTACTTTTAAGACATGACAACGCCGATTTAAGACTTATGGATTATGGATATAAAATAGGGTTAATTAATAAAGAAACATATTCTAAATTACAACAAAAAAGAGAAAATATTGATAAATTAATTAATGAATTAAAAAATTATTTACTAAATCCAAATAAAGAAAATAACCAATACTTAGAAAGTATCAATACTCCAAGTATCGTTGTAACAACTTCTTTGTATGATTTATTAAAAAGACCAGAAATAGAACTAGATCATTTTAAAAAATATATTGATTTATCATATGACCAAGAAGTATTGGAACAAGTTAGTATTTTAACTAAATACGAAGGTTATATTACTAAAGCTAATAAAGAAGCTAGTAAAATGGAAGAATACGAAAATATTAAAATACCTAACAGTATAGATTATGAACAAATACATAACATTGCTAAAGAAGCTAAACAAAAATTATCAGAAATAAAACCAGTATCAGTAGGGCAAGCTATGAGAATAAGCGGTGTTAATCCTAGTGATATAGCAATGTTAATGGTTTATTTAAAGAGGAAAAATAATGAATAAAGAAGAATTTTTACAACAATTAAAATTATTAAAAATAAATTATACTGAAGAAATGCTTAAAAAATTAGATTTATTTTATGAATTACTTATCGAATGGAACAAAAAAATAAATTTAACAGCAATTACTTCCTACGAAGAAGTATATCTAAAACACTTTTACGATAGTTTAACATTAGCTAAAGTAATAGATTTAGATAAAAATTTAAAATTATGTGATGTAGGTACGGGAGCAGGTTTTCCTGGTATTGTTTTAAAAATATTTTTTCCTAAATTAGAAATAACCTTAATAGATTCTTTAAAAAAAAGAGTAGATTATCTAAATATGGTTATTAATTCCTTAAATTTACAGGGAATAAAAGCTATACACGAAAGAATGGAAGACTATTCATTAGTTAATGAAGAACAATTTGATATAATTACAGCAAGAGCAGTAGCTAATATGAATATATTGTTAGAAATATGTATTAAATCTCTTAAAATAAATGGTAAATTAGTTTTAATGAAAGCTAATTGTGAAGAAGAAATATTAAATAGTAAAAAAGTTCAAAAAGAATTAATGTGCCAAATAGAGAAAATAGAAAAATTTACTTTACCAAAAGAAAACAGTCATAGGACTTTAATAGTTATAAATAAAAATAGTAAAACACCTAGTAAATATCCAAGAAGAATGGATAAAATAAGAAAGAATAGTATTTAAAATAATAAATTTTTAGTTAATTGTTTAAACAAAAGGCAATATTTAAGTGGTAATAATATTATAATTTGTCTTGTATTAAACCCATCAATAAAAAATAGTTTTTCCTTTGAAAAGTAGGAATTTTGATGTTTTTTAAAAAAGAAGATTGTAATAACGCAAAAAATATTGTATAATTTGAACTAGAATAGAAAAAGAGTAAAATGGAGGGTATAAATTATGGATAATGAAATAGTTTATTTATATTTAGATGATATTATACCTAATAGATTTCAACCAAGGGAAATGTTTGATGAAAAGGCTTTGAAAGAACTTGCGGTATCTATAAAGGAACATGGTGTAATTCAACCAATCATTGTAAGAAAGATAGGTACTAAATATGAAATAATAGCTGGTGAAAGAAGATATAAAGCATCAACACTAGCAGGACTTACTAAAATACCTGCTGTTATTAGAAACCTTGACGATAAAGAAAGTTCCAAAGTAGCATTAATAGAAAATTTACAAAGGAAAGATTTAACGCCTATTGAAGAAGCTAGAACTTATCAAAAAATATTAGATATAGATAATATGACCCAGGAAGATTTAGCTAAAACTATGGGAAAATCACAATCAGCTGTTTCTAATAAGTTAAGGTTATTAACTTTGTCTAATAAAATTCAAGATGCATTACTAAATGAAAAAATATCTGAACGTCATGCTCGTAGTTTATTAAATCTTGAAGACGAAAAAGAACGCGATATGTTAACTGATATTATAATCGATAAAAGATTATCCGTAAAAGAATTAGACGAAATGATAAGAAATAAAGATACAGTACCTATTGTAAAAGAAAGTGAAAAAGTAGTTGAAGAAGAAAAACCAAAAGAAGAAGTAGTCGAAGAAAAAGAAGAAGAAGATAGTTTTGTTAAGTTTAACGAACAATTTAGACCAGAAATAAAAAGTGATTTTGACGACGATAAAATAGCTGATTTTAATAAAATACTTCTCGATTTGGTTAAAGAAAAAGAAGCTAAAGAAGAACATCAAGAGAAAGTTCAAGAAGAAACAAGGGATAAAGGTGTCGAAGTCTTAGACTTAGATGAAGATGACAACTACTATTCTTTCAAAGGATTAAAGAAAGTTAATTCTACTGATATTGACGAATGTGTTAATATAATAAGAGATGCAGTTGCAAAAGTTGAAAAATTAGGATACGTAGTAAAAAATGATGAATTAGATTTAGAAAGTCAACATCGCTTTATTATTGAAATTGATAAAAAAGATAACAGATAAGAGAAAAACTTATTTGTTTTTTTTAAAGAAAATGGTTCTTAAAAATAAAAAGGTAATGATTTAGATTAATATTACCTTAAATGTTAATAATTTAAGATTAATATTACCTTTTTTACAAGAATACATAACTTAAAATTAAGCATCATCTTTTTTAGAAAAATACATATTTTTATAAGAATACATAATTGAGAGTTAAAAAAGAATAAAAGGAACTACCAAATATAATTGCTATTTTCCAAATTACAAGTACCAAAAAAAATTAAAAGAGCCTATATTTATAACGATTAAAATTATTTAATTAAAAATTATTTAAAATTTATCTTATCTTCTTTAAAAAAATTGCTTTTTTTGATAGAATAGTAATTACAAGAATTAAAAAAGCAGGTGATAAGATGGGAAAGGTAATTTCTTTGGTAAATCAAAAAGGTGGAGTAGGTAAGACAACGACAAGTATTAATCTTTCGGCATCGCTTGCTGTTTTAGGTAAAAATGTTTTACTAATTGATTTAGACCCACAGGGTAATGCGACTACTGGTATCGGTATCGATAAATGTGATATAGATAAAAGTATATATGATGTATTAACTGATAAATGTGATATTAGTGAGGCAATTGTTACTACTAAATATAAAAGATTATATGTAATACCAGCTAATATAAATTTGGCAGGAATTAATACCGAATTATTGGAAAAAAGTATCGGTGAACCAACTTTTTCTAAGGGTAAACAGTTAAAGAATAAATTAGATCCTATAAAAGATAAATTTGATTTTGTCATTATTGATTGTCCTCCATCCCTAGAATTAATAACAGTCAATGCTTTAACCGCATCTAATTCTGTTATAATACCTGTACAATGTGAATTTTTTGCCTTAGAAGGAATAATGCAATTACTTAATACTATTATGATGGCTCAAAAAAATTTGAATCCTAACCTAGATATAGAAGGAGTATTATTGACAATGCTAGATTCGAGAACTAAATTAGGTTTTGAAGTAGTAGAAGATATAAGAAAATATTTTAAAGAAAGGGTATACAATACTATTATTCCAAGACTTATACGTTTAACTGAATCTCCATCACATGGAAAACCAATAATCGCATACGATCCTAAAAGTAAAGGAACAGAAGCATACTTAAATTTAGCAAAGGAAGTGATTGAAAGAAATGGAACAACAAACTAAAAGAAGGGCACTTGGTAAAGGCTTAGAAGAATTATTTAATAATGAACAAATAGATTTTAATAGTTTTGAAAAACAAATAATTGATACTACTCCTAAAGACGAAATAATAGAGGTAGAACTAGATAAATTAAGACCTAATCCTTATCAACCTCGAAAAGTATTTGACGAAGAAAAATTAAATGAATTAGCTAGTTCCATCAAAGAACATGGTGTTTTTCAACCAATTATTATTAAAAAAAGTATTAAAGGGTACGAAATAATAGCTGGTGAAAGAAGAGTTAAAGCATCAACCCTAGCAGGACTTACTAAAATACCTGCGATTGTAAGAGATTTTTCTGATGAAGAAATGATGGAAATAGCTTTACTAGAGAACTTACAAAGAGAAAACCTAAACTCTATAGAAGAAGCTACTGCTTATAAAAAATTATTAGAAAAATTATCTATTACCCAAGAAGAATTAGCTAAAAGATTAGGAAAAAGTAGAAGTCATATTACCAATATGTTAGGACTTTTACATTTGCCTGAAGAAGTAAAAGAGTTAATAAATGAAAATAAAATTTCAATGAGCCACGCTCGTGTTTTAAGTAAAATGGACGAAGACGAAAAAATAATTGATTTAGCTAATAAAATAGTAAATAATAACTTAAATGTAAGAGAACTAGAAGATATTTCTAAACAAAATGATATACCTAAAAAACATCATATCGATAACCATAAAAATAATGAATATCATTATTTAGAAGAACAATTATGCGAAAAATTAGGAACTAAAGTAAAAATTAAGAGTAAACATATTGAAATTAATTTTGTTAACAATAATGACTTAAATAGAATATTAGAAATATTAAATTTAATCGAAAAATAGAAATTAATATGATATAGGTGATAACATGGAAGAAAAAAATTATTCTATCGGTACTATAGTAGAAATGAAAAAGACACATCCCTGCGGTGATAACAAATGGGAAATAATAAGACTAGGTGCTGATATTAAAATAAAATGTGTTAAATGTGGACGTGTTGTTATGATCCCTCGTATTGAATTTAATAAAAAAATAAAAAAGATAGTAAATTAGGAGAACTTATGAGTAAAAATAAAAAATTACGATTAAAAAAATTTTCACTTCATCCAATTACAACATTTATTCTTTTGACCTTTGGTGTATTATTGATTAGTTGGATTTTATCTTTATTACAAATACAGGCAACTTATACTAGAGTAAGACCAGAAAATTTGGAATTAGAATCCGTTTTTGTATCAGTAAAGAATTTATTAAATTATGAAGGGATGAAATTTATAATTAGTAAAGCTTCTATTAATTTTGCTAATTTTGGACCATTGATAAGTTTATTAATTTCTTTGATTGGTTTATCTGTTGCTCACGCTTCAGGATTAATAGATACTTTTATTAAAAGAGTAACCCTTAATATAAGTAATAAAAAGTTAACCTTTATTTTAATTCTTATTGCTATTTTTTCTAGTTTAATAAATGATGTTGGTTATGTTATATTAATCCCACTTTCTGCTTTATTATTTCTAGCTAATGGAAGAAGTCCTTTATTAGGAATAATTGCCGCTTTTTCAGGAGTAGCTTTTGGCTATGGAGCAACTTTTTTCGTAGGGTCTATGGAAGTAAATTTAATATCTTTGACAACTTCCAGTGTAAGACTAATCGATCCTACTTTTCATGTTAGCTTAACATCAAATTTATTTATTATGATAGCATTTTCTATTATTTTAGCAGTAGTTGGAACCATTGTAATAGAAAATATTGTTTTAAAAAGATTAGGTAAATATAAACCTTCCTTAGAAGAAACACAAGATTTAGAAAAAATGATTTCACCAAGTGAGGAACAACAAAAAATTGCTTTAGAGATCAACGAAAAAAGAGGATTGAGATATACATATATCGTTGGAATTATAGTAATACTTTTATTTATCTATATGTTAATACCTAATTTACCTGGTTCAGGAATGTTATTAGATATGAAAGAAAATACATATTTAAGACAATTATTCGGACCTAATTCTTATTTTCAAGATGGATTTACTTATATGGTATCATTATTCTTTTTGATAACAGGAATTGCTTATGGATTAGGAGCAAAAACCTTAAAAGGTGATAAATCATTAATTGAAAAAGCTTCAGAATATGCTAAAAACGTTGGAAGTATAATTGCTTTAATGTTTTTTGCTTCACAATTTATAGCTGTATTTGAAGAAAGTAATATAGGTACTGTAATAACAGCAATTGGTGCTAATTTAATTAGAGATTTATCTTTTTCAGGAATACCTTTAATTCTTCTCGTTTTATTAGTAATTATTGTTTGTAATTTAGTTTTACCTTCACCAGTTAGTAAATGGACTATTTTATCCCCAGTTGTAGTACCATTAATGATGCAGTCAAATATTGCACCACAGTTTGCTCAATTTATTTTAAGAGCAGGGGATTCAATTACTAAAGGAATAACCCCATTACTAGCATATTTTGTTGTTTACTTAGGATACTTAAATATATATAATAAGGACAAAGAACCAATTACCATTAGAAGGGCAATATCATATGTAATGCCTTGTTGTTTAATAATGGGATTGACTTGGATTTTATTAATAGTAGGTTGGTACTTAATTGGTTTACCTATAGGACCAGGTGTAACACCTACTTTATAGGAGGTTTTGATTATGGGTTTGAAAGCAGGTATTGTTGGTTTACCTAACGTTGGTAAATCAACTTTGTTTAATGCCATTACTAAAAAAAATATTTTAGCGGCCAATTATCCTTTTGCTACGATTGACCCTAATGTTGGAGTAGTAACTGTTCCGGATGAAAGATTAGCTAAACTTGAAGAATTATATATACCAGATCGCCTAATTGCTACTAGTTACGAATTTACTGATATTGCTGGTTTAGTAAAAGGTGCTTCTCTTGGAGAAGGATTAGGTAATAAATTTCTATCACATATTAGAGAAGTTGATGCCATAGTTGAAGTAGTAAGATGTTTTGACGATAACAACATTATTCACGTTGAAAATTCCGTAGATCCTAAACGAGATATTGAAATTATTAATTTAGAATTAGCTTTATCTGATTTAGAAATACTAAATAATCGTATTGATAAAATTAAGAAAAAAGCTGAAACTAATCGTGATAAAGAAGCTTTGGAAGAATTAAATGTTTTAAAAAAAGCAAAGGAAAATTTAGAAAAAAGTATCCCATTAAGAATGGTTGAATTTACTGACGAAGAAAAATTAGTATTGAGTAGTTTTGCTTTTTTAACGATAAAGCCAATTATTTATTTAGCTAATGTCAGCGAAGACGAGGTAGCTTTAGAAGATAATGATTATGTTAAAATAGTTAAAGAGTACGCTAGTAAAGAGAAAGCTAAAGTTGTTAAAATGTGTGCTAAATTAGAATCAGAATTAAGCGAATTAAACGATGACGATAAAAAAGAGATGTTAAATGCTATAGGTATCAAAGAAAGTGGGTTAGACTTATTAATAAAAGAAACTTATGATTTATTAGGACTTGCTACTTATTTTACAGTAGGAAGTGACGAAGTACGAGCATGGACTTTTAAAAAAGGAATGAATGCTAAAGAATGTGCGGGTATTATTCATACGGATTTTGAAAGAGGATTTATTAAAGCAGAAGTTATGAGTTATGAAGATTTAATAAAATATGGTAATGAACAAAAAGTAAAAGAAAATGGTCGAGCTCGTCTTGAAGGAAAAGATTACATCATGCAAGATGGCGATATTTGTTATTTTAGATTTAATGTTTAGAAACAAAGAGATAATTTGTTTCTTTTTTTTAAATATTTTTTTGAAGACAAATAAATCTTTATAACGGTACCTTTTATTATTAAAATTAGGAAAAATATGTTACTTTTACTTGTATTGGTGTAAACTTTACACAATGTGTTGCTTTTTTTGCTTGTATAAAGCAAAGCATTGCCTTATACTAAGGCTAACAACGGAAGAAAACATTTATATTATATGCTGTAAAAGTAGTGAAAGGAATGATATCTAGAATGAAAAAGAATATCAAATATGTATTTTTATTAATTTTATTTTTACTGGTTGTAATAGTTGTGTTTTTATATTTTAACAATAAAAACAAAAATAGTTTAAAAGATAAAATTGTTGATGAAGTTGATCCAGATGCTTGGAAAAAATATGCTGAAAAACTGGTTATTCAGGATAGAGGTGATGGCTGGTATTATACATTTTTAATTACTACAGTAGATAAAAATCGAGAAGTAACAAAAAACCTTTTTGGTGGATGCAATTTAAAATATGAAACTCTTGATGGGTACAACACTTATGGTTATGATATAGGTGGAGTTGTAATAAGGACACCAGGAATGCCTACTCTTTCTATTTCTGAGCATAGTAAGAACGGTGTTATGGAACGTGACGAGGTTCGCGTAATAGATGAATTTTTTGATAAAAATCAATTTAATTCTAAAATTGATATTAAAGATTTGGATAAACTTACAATATACAATTTTTCAAAACAGGAGATTTTAGATTTATATAACCAAGCAGTTGAACAAGAATTTAATACTACTTGGATTACAAAATTTAATTTGTCAGATTGTACTATGCGCCATGATTATTCTAAAAATGGATATAAGGTAAATATTGGGGTTTATTTTTCAAAATCAATTGGAATTTATACTGTTTTAATTGATTTATTATATGACAACGGAGATTATTTGAGTGACCTTGTTTCTAGTAATAAGGCTACCCAAGAACAAAAAGAAATATATGCAAATTTACAAAAAATGGGCAACTATGTAGTTGAAAGTCAAGAGGTAAATCTTGAAGAAGAATTTGGTTTAACTGGTGAAGTTTATGAGAGAGTTTATGAACTAGTTAAGAGATTTGTTGGGGATAAATATGCAGGACTCAATGGAAATATCTATGATACTACAGAAAATTAGTAAAAAATACGATAAAAATGTAGTTATTAATAATTTCTCTTATGATTTCGAAAAGAAGGGATTATACGTTTTGTATGGAGCTAGCGGTAGTGGTAAAACAACTTTGTTAAATATCATTAGTGGAGCTAGCTCTTTTGATAGTGGTGAAGTAACTATATATGATAAAACATATGAAAATATTGTAGATTATTCTTTTGTAAAAAAATATATATCATATATTACTCAAAATAATTATTTTGTTGACTATTTAACAGTAAAAGAGAACTTGGAATTATGTTCCGGCATTAAAGATAATATTATAATAAACCAATACTTAAAAAAATTTAAATTAGAAGATAAAATTAACAGCTATCCTAATGAATTATCAGGTGGTGAACAGCAAAGAGTAGCAATTATTTCAGCTCTATTGCAAAAAAAAGAAATAATTTTGATGGACGAACCGACTTCGTCTTTGGATTTTGAAAACAAAAAAATATTAATTGACTTATTAAATGAAATGAAACAAAGCATTTTAATAATTTGTGCTTCACACGATCAAAAGCTGATAGAACAAGCGGACGAGGTAATAGATTTTTCTAATTTATGTAGCAAAGTACAGACAAACAAAAAAAGCACTATACCAAATGCTATGAAAAGTAAAAATAAGTTCTTATTTAAGTATATGATTAAAAATATTTATTATAAAAATAGAGAGAAGAAATCGTCATTTTATTTAGCGGTTGTTTTTGTTGTAATTTTACTTTTGTTATATTTATGCTTTGACTACCAAACAAAAATAGAGAAAGGTTTAATTGAAAAACACGGTATAAATTTTGTAAGATATGTATGTAGTGATTTAGATAATTATTGTGATAGTTATCTTCAAAGTAATAAAGCGATAGATAATATTTTCCCATATAACGGAAATGCAAATAATTATTCCACCTTTTTAAATTATAATACTACAGCTTTAATGCTTCCGTTTGATGCTAATTTAGTTCCAAATTATGAAGATATGTTACTTTATGGTTCCTATTACGAAAATAAAAATGATATCATTTTAGGATATAATGTTGCAAAAAAATTAGGTGATAATCTAGAAGATTTAATTAACGAAGAATATGATATCCTCTTAAGCGATGGGGGACATGAATTTAGAATTGTAGGTATTTTAAAACCTAATATTGATTCACCATATCTCAAAGCAATGCATCCTTCTTTTAATTTAGATGATTATGAGTACCTTAATAGCGAATTTACAGAAAAATATAAGAATAAAGAAATATTACTAAATAATTTAACTGCAATTGGTGATAATTCGGTATATATGATTGCTTTTTTTGATAATACAGATGATTTATATAAATTTTATAATTATAAAGACTCTAATATTATGCCTTTAGGAATGGAAGCTGGTTTTTTAGATTTTGCTAAAATGATAGAGTTTCTACAATATTATAGTTATCCTTTAATAATTTTTGCCTTTTTTATAGTAATCATATTTTATTTCCAAATGCAGTTTATAATAAACAAATATCGCGAACATATTTTATCAGTATATAATTATTATGGTTACAGTTGGAAAAATATTATGTTAAGTTATATGTTAGTATCGATTTTACAAATGGTAATAATATTTATATTATCGTTTATTACTTCTATAATTCTATTAAATATTTTTAATAGCATGAACTTTTTAGAATTTGATTTATTTTTAATTGATTATAAAAATACCCTTTTATTGTTTTTACTTTTAATCATTTTATCGGTTATATTTACGATGTATGAAACTATTAAATTAAAGAAAACAGGCTGGATTAATGCTATAAAAGGTGGAGATGATTTACTATGATTAGAATTAAGAATTTATCAAAAACGTATGATACAAAAGTTCTTGATAACATAAGTTTAAATCTATATGCAGGTAATATATATGTCCTTAAAGGAATTAGTGGATCAGGTAAAACAACTTTGTTAAACATAATTAGTGGTCTAGATAATAATTATGAAGGTCAAGTAACAATAAATGAAAAAGATATTAGTAAGTTAAATGAAAAAGAGAAACAAAACTTTAAGAACAACATTGGATATATGTTACAAAAAAGTTTGTTATATCGTAAATTAACTATACTTGAAAATTTGTTATTAATAGAGAATGACAAAAATCATATTATTGATTTATCAAAACAATTTGGTATTTACGACATATTAGATAAATATCCTAATAAAATATCTGGTGGTGAACGTCAAAGAGTATCACTAATAAGAACTTTATTGAATAATAACAAAATACTTATATTAGATGAACCAACATCAAATTTGGATTATCAAAATTCTATAATTTTTGTAGAATTTCTAAAAAAAATAGCTATGTTGTAGTTTTTGAGGGATGAAAATTATAATCCTTATATACTTCCAAGAAATCAAAAATACTATAATTATTACAAACATTAATATAGTTGATGTTTGTATTTTTAATACAAATCTTATTTATAAATTCATGTAATTGATCAGTATAATTTGTAGTCCAATTTAAATATTTTAAAAAGCAAAATAAATTTAGATACTCTTGTAAATGTTTTGTTGATACACCTCTAAAATTTGATAAAAAAATTGTTAATTGTTGATGCAAAGAATTTA
>CANQYA010000012.1 GCA_947627965.1 uncultured Bacilli bacterium | reverse complement strand
GCACATTATGTAAATAATAATAGTTATTATTTATATACAGGAGTTCATTATTGGACAATGAGCCCTGTATCTTTCTACGCTAGTTCCATCGGTGCGGCTGCTTATCGCGTTACTTCGACTGTTTTTGGCACTGCAAACGTATGGGATGCTCTTGGAATAAGACCAGTCATAAATTTAATCCCAACTATAGAGATAACTTCTACTACCCAAAATGGAACAATAGAAAATCCATATATTATAAAGATGTAAAAGTAAGCAATTGTTGCTTATTTTTCTTTTACTCTTTACTATAAATTAATCTAAGTTGTATAATTATCTTGTGGTGATATAAATGATATATTTAGATTATTCAGCAACAACACCAGTTGATGATCGCGTTTTAGATACCTTTGTTAACGTTAATAAAAATTATATTGGTAATCCTAATTCCTTACATAAATTAGGAGTAAATTCTAAAAATTTAATTGATGCTTCAACTAAGCAAATTGCCAATATTTTAGGAATAAATGAAAAAGAAATTATATATACAAGTGGTTCTACTGAAGCTAATAATACAGCTATTAAAGGTATATGTTTAAAATACCAAAATAGAGGTAAACATATTATTACTACTAACTTTGAACATTCTTCTATTTATGGACCAATTAGTTATTTAGAAACTTTAGGTTTTGAAGTAGATTTTGTTAAAACTAATGAATTTGGTCTTGTCGATTTAGACGATTTAAAAAGATTATTAAGAGACGATACTATTTTAGTATCTATCACAGCTGTTAATAGTGAAATAGGTATTATAGAACCTATCGAAGAAATAGGAAAAATATTAAAAGATTATCCTAAATGTTTTTTTCATTCTGATTTAACACAAATTATAGGTAAGAAAAAAATTAATTTAGAAAATGTTGATTTAGCTAGTTTTTCTGCTCATAAATTTTATGGACTCAAAGGAATAGGGGTTCTTATTAAAAAAGAAAAAATTAATATTAATCCTTTACTTCATGGCGGTAAAAGTACAACTATTTATCGTAGTGGTACTCCAGCTGTCGCCCTAATCGCATCTTTAGCTAAAGCTTTACGCCTAATATACGAAGATATTGACAATAATTATAATTATGTCTTATCTTTATCTAATTATTTAAAAGTAGAATTAAGTAAAATAGACAAAGTATTTATTAATAGTAATGATAAATGCTTACCTCATATTATAAATTTAAGTGTAATAGGAGTAAAACCTGAAACTTTACTGCATGCTTTAGAAAATGAAGAAATATATATTTCTACACAGACAGCTTGTTCAACTAATACTTCTTCTTCACGAGCAGTCTACAGCTTAACCAATGATCATGCTTTAGCAACTACTAGTATTCGTGTAAGCTTATCACATTTGACTACTTTAGAAGAAGTTAATACTTTTATTGAAAAAATTAAAATATGTATAGAAAAGTTGAGGTTAAAAAATGAAAATAATAATGATTAATGCCATGTGGTGTGGTGGTTGTCTCGTTATGCATAAAGTATGGAAACAAATAGAAGAAGAATATCCTAGTATCGAAATTATTAAATATGATTATGATATGGACGAAGAAGAAGTACAAAAATATAATGTAGGTAATCTTTTACCAGTAGCAATATTTTATAAAGATAATAAAGAAGTAGCAAGATTAATAGGTGAGAAGAAAAAAGAAGAAATATTAAAAGTAATCAATGAATGGAAGTAATTAAAATGAAAAAAATATTAAAAATTTTATTAGTCTATATTTTATTTTTACCTATAATAGTAAGTGCGAAAGAGAATAAAGTAATTGACATTCACTTATTTTATTCTAGTACTTGTCCTCATTGTAAAAATGAAAGAATTTATTTAGAAGGATTACAGAAAACAAATGAAAATATTAAAGTTCATTTATACGAAGTTAGTAATTCTAGTGAAAATAGTGCTTTATTAGATAGAGTACAAGAATTAATTAAAGGGAAAAGTAGTCATATTCCTTATACAGTTATTGGTAATAAGTATAGGGTAGGCTTTAATAATTCTACTAAATTAGAAATAGAAAGTATTATTAAAGCTTATGAAGATAATGATTATGTCGATATTGTTAGTGGAATAATAGATGGTTCTATTAATGAAGATAATATTGATGAATACTTAGATAAAGTTGATGTCGAAGTTGATAGTGATGTAGATATTCCTTTACTTGGTAAAGTAGATCCTAAAAAAGTTAGTTTACCACTATTAGCTATTATTATTGGTTTAGTCGACGGTTTTAACCCTTGTGCTATGTGGATACTTATTTTTCTTATCAGTATGTTAATAGGAATGAAAGATAAAAAAAGAATGTGGTATTTAGGTTCATTATTTATTGCAACTTCAGCTATTATTTATCTTTTATTTATGGTTGCCTGGTTAAATATTGTTATTGCTGTAAAAGATATAAGGTGGGTACAAATATTAATTGCTATAGTCGCCCTTATTGGTGCTTTAGTTAATATCGTTAATTATTTAAAAGAAGTAAAAAAGAAAGATAATGGTTGTCAAGTAGTAGACGATAAAAAAAGAAAAAGGATATTTGCTAAAATAAAAAAATATACTCATGAAAAAAGTTTGATTATAGCAAGTATTGGTGTTATAGCGTTAGCTATTTCTGTCAATGTTATCGAACTTGCTTGTTCGGCAGGATTACCAATACTATTTACTAATATATTATCTCTTAATAATGTTAGTATTGAATTATCGAGTATCTATATTTTAATATATATAATTTTCTTTATGTTAGACGATTTAATTGTTTTCTTTATAGCTATGTTTACTTTACAAGTTACTGGTATTACGACTAAGTATACTAAATATACTCATTTAATTGGGGGATTAATAATGCTTATAATTGGTATTTTATTAATCATTAAACCAGAATGGGTAATGTTTAATTTCTAACATATTTGTCCCTTTGGTTGCATATTTTATAGTGGTGTGCTATAATTGAAAACGTGAATAAAATCACTGAACTTGTATTTTGAGTATTGTTCTCTCTTAAAAAAAGATAAGATAATATCGAAATAATGTTCCAATATAGTTTAGTTTAAGGAGGGAAGAATATGAAAGAGTATCAAGATAAGACCATAAAATGTGTTGATTGTGGCAATGAATTTGTTTTTACAGCAAGAGATCAATCTTTTTACGAAGAAAAAGGTTTCACTAATGAACCTAAAAGATGCAAAGAATGTCGTAATAAAAGAAAAAATACTAAAGATAATCAAACAAATAAATAATAAAGACGAAATGTCTTTTTTTTTCTTTACTTATGAATTATAATAGAGAAGAAATGTGAAGGTGTGTAAATATGAATGACAAACAAGTTAAGGAAATTACTAGTCGTGACGAAGATTTTGGAAAATGGTATACTGATGTCTGCCTAAAAGCTGATTTAGTAGATTATTCTTCGGTAAAGGGTAGTATGATAATAAGACCATATGGTTATGCAATATGGGAGCAAATGCAATCAATCTTAGATAAGAAGTTTAAAGAAACTAATCACGAGAATATTCAAATGCCTATGTTTATACCTGAGAGCTTACTTAATGTTGAAAAAGACCACGTTCAAGGTTTTGCTCCTGAAGTAGCGTGGGTTACTCATGGTGGTAATGAAGAATTAGACGAAAGAATGTGCGTTCGGCCTACTAGTGAAGTTTTATTTTGTGAACATTATAGTAAAATAATAAAATCTTATCGTGATTTACCAAAACTTTATAATCAGTGGTGTACTATTGTCCGTTGGGAAAAAGAGACAAGACCTTTCTTAAGAAGTAGGGAAATTCTTTGGCAAGAAGGACATACGATGCATGCGACTAGTGAAGAAGCTAAAGAAGAAACTTTAAGGATGCTTCATATTTACGAGGATTTTCAAAGAAATTATTTAGCTTTACCTGTTATTGTCGGTAAAAAAACGGAAAAAGAAAAATTTGCTGGAGCTTTAGAAACGTATACTCTTGAAGCTATGATGTATAATGGGGTAGCTTTACAAAACGGTACTTCCCACTACTTTGGAAATCATTTTGCTAAAGCCTTTAATATACAATTTTTAAATAAAGAAAATAAGTTAGAAACACCTTATCAAACTTCTTGGGGCGTAACTACGAGAATGATTGGAGCGGTTATAATGACCCATGGTGACGACCGTGGTTTAGTCTTACCTCCTAATATCGCACCTACTAAAGTAATAATAATTCCTATTGGTAATGATGACGAAGTTTTAAATAAAGCTAAAGAAATTAACTTAGAGTTAACTAATAACTCAATCACTTCTAAAATAGATAATCGCGATAAGACACCAGGTTTTAGATTTGCTGAAGCAGAAGTAAAAGGTTACCCAATAAGAGTTGAAATAGGGCGACGCGACTTAGAAAATAATACGGTAACTTTAGTAAGACGTGATACTTTAGAGAAAATAACTACAGATATAAATAATGTTTATGATAAAATTAAAGAATTATTAAATACTATACAAACAGATATGTATCATCGTGCTTTAAAAAGACGAGATAGTATGATTTATAAAGCTAGCAATTATGAAGAAATGACAGATATTGCTAATAATAAACCGGGTTTTATAATGGTTAATTGGTGTGGTAAAAGAGAATGTGAAGATAAAATAAAAGACGATTTAGGATTAAAATCACGTTGTTTAATCGATTCTTTAGAAGTAGATGGTCCTTGTGTATGCTGTGGTGAAAAAGCAGTTACTAAAATATATTTTGGTAAACAATATTAAAGAGATTATCTCTTTTTTTTTGACCTTTTTTCGACAAATATTTCTTTTTCCTTCATGTTTGATAATAATGGTGATATCAAATGAAGAACTTTTTAATTGGAGTAGTAATAGCTATAATTCTCGGTTTATTTAGTGGTAACTTTTTGTATAAACAATATGAAAAAGAGCAAAATATAACTGATGACTATAACTCTTATTTGTTACAGTTAGGAGTATTTAATTCTAAAGAAGAAGCTAAGAAAAAAATAGCTAATATAAGTAATTATACTATGATAAAAAACGATGACAAATATTATGTCTATTTAGGAATAAGTACGAAAAAAGATAATGCTAAAAAAGTAGCTAATGTTTTTTTAGACGAAGATATTGATGTATCAATTAAGAAAACAGTTATTGATAATGTCGAGTTTATGAGTAATTTAGAACAATTTGATATTCTTTTAGAAAATGCTACTAGTAAGGAAGATATTATGTCAATTAATGATGTTATTTTATCAAGTTATGAAGAAATGGTCTTATATAATTAGGAAATAAAACATTAAAAGCTAATAATATATTTAGGTGATAATGTGAATTATTTAATAAAAGATATAAAAGTAAATGAAAGACCTAGGGAAAGATTATTGAAATATGGTGCTGGTTCTTTATCTAATGAAGAACTATTATCGATAATTTTAAAGACAGGTACTAAGAATAAATCAGTAAAAAGTTTATCGATGGACGTTTTAAATTTATTTGATAATATTACGGATTTACAAGAGATAACTGTTAATAAATTGACATCTATTAAAGGTATAGGGGTAGTTAAGGCTTTAGAATTAATTGCTAGTATCGAATTAGGAAGAAGGGTATTTATTAAAAAAGAGGAAAAGAAATATAAATTATCTAATCCTCTCGATATCTTTTTAACTAATAAATATTTATTTACTAATAAGAAACAAGAATATTTTTATTGTTTATATTTAAACAATAAAAATGAATTAATAGAAAGGAAATTATTATTTATGGGAACTGTTAATAAAAGTATTGTTCATCCACGAGAAGTATTTAAGTATGCTTATCTAGCCTCAGCTTCGTCAATAGTATGTATGCATAACCATCCAAGCGGAGATGTAACACCCTCTAAAGACGATATTATTTTTACTAAGGCTTTAGTAGAAGTAGGAAAATTACAAAATATTCCTGTTTTGGATCATATTATAGTAGGAGAAGATAATTACTATAGTTTTCAAAATGAAGGAATGATCGATTTATAGGTGAAGAAATGAAAAAAATAGATTGGAAATATAAAATCTTACTTATTATTTTAGGCGGTGGAGTATTATTTTCATTGCTGTTTTTTTCATTTCAATATAATTGGAATTTATCTTATATATTAAGTGATATTGTTTATTTTCCTATTAATGTAACTACCAATAATATTAATAAAATAAATATTATTGGTACTAATTTTGAAAAAGAAGAAGAGTTAAATGCTTTAAAAGAGATAGTAGGTATTAGTAATTCTTTAAGTGATTATGATATTATAAGTGCTACTGTTATAAATAGAAATACTTTATATTGGAATAATGAAATCGTTATTAATAAAGGTAAGCTTAGTGGTATTACTACAGGTATGGCAGTAATTGATGGGAATGGTTTAATTGGTAAAGTTACAAGTGTAAGTCTTTCGACAGCAAGAATATTATTAATAACCAATAATAATAGTAGTAATAAAATATCGGTAAAAATAAAATTAGAAGATAAAACAATTAATAAAATAATGACAACAGATAAAGATAATAATTTATTTATATCAGGAATTGATAATAAAGAAAATATTAAAGTAGGTGATTTAGTAACAACTAGTGGTCTTAGTGATATTTTCCCTAGTGGTATCGATATAGGATATATTGAAAAAATAGAAAATGATAAATTTGGTATTAGTAAAAAAGCTTATATTAAACCTAAAAGTAATTTAGATAATTTAAGATTTGTCTTAGTTTTAAAGAGGAAAATATAATGAAAAAATATTTAGTTTTATTAATATCAATATTATTAGATGGACTAATAACGAATATAACTTTATATAGTTTTAATAATATTACTTATTTTATGCCATTATGTACTGTTACTAGTTTAGTTTTTATCTTAAATCAAAATGAAAATAATAAAAAATTATTTATTTTAAATGTTTTATTATATAGTGCTTTTTATATGCATAATCTAATTCTTTCTTTTACTATCTTTTTAATTATTTATTACTTAATTAAAATAATTAAAAAGATAATAACTGTTAATAAAATAACTCTTTTTCTTGAAGTAATAATAATTATTGCTATCTATGAATTTATCTTATTCTTTATTTATTCTTTAATTCTATCTAAAAATTTTATTATAGATAATTATTGGTATAAATTAAGTCACTCAATAATTATAAATATTATTTATTCTTTTATTTTATATTTATTATTTTATAAAAATAAGCATAAAACTTTCTTTTAGATAATACAATTATATGGGTGAAGATATGGGTGACTTTGAAAGTTTAAGTAAATTTTATAATAAAGATAATAAGAAAAGTAATAATAAAAAGTATAAGTTACTATATCATACTTTGACCAAAATATTATTATGTATAATTATTTTTATAACTGCTTTAATTACTTTTAAACTTAAACCTAATCTTAAAGATAAAGTTTATAAAGTAGTATACGATAATCATTTTTCTTTTACCTATATCAATAATTTATATAATAAATATTTTGGTAATATTTTACCTTTCGATAAAGTTTTACCAAGTGAAGAAGAAGTATTTAGTGAGAAATTAGTATACAATGAAGCTAATCTATATAAAGATGGGGTAGCATTAAAAGTAAGTAATAATTATTTAGTACCTATTTTAGAAAGTGGTATTGTTGTTTTTATTGGGGAAAAAGAAAATTATGGTAATACGGTTATTGTCCAACAGATAGATGGGATCGATACTTGGTATGGTAATGTTAATATTGGTGATATAAAAATATATGATTATATTAAAAAGGGTAATTTATTAGGAGAAGTACAGAGTGATAGATTATATTTAGTTTTTCAAAAAGAAGGGAAGTATTTAGATTATAAAGACTATATTTAATTATATTTATATTCACCCTTTATTTTGGTTAATTATAATAATTGGTTTTTTTTCAGGATTATTTAGAAATGTAATTATGTTTAGTAGTATTATTTTTATTCATGAATTAGGGCATTTTTTAATGGCTAAATATTTTAAATGGAATATTGATAAAATATATTTATACCCTTACGGTGGTTATACAAAGTTTAATGATGACTTAAATAGACCGATATATCAAGAAATCTTTATTATGTTAGCAGGACCGATAATGCAAATAATGTATTATTTAATTATAATTAATTTTCTAAGAGATAGTTCCATTATTCTTTTTAAGTCGTATCACTATACTATTCTTTTTTTTAATTTATTACCAATTTATCCACTAGATGGTGGAAAACTATTAAATGCTCTTATTAATTATTATGTTCCTTTTAAAAAAAGTTTTCACTTAGTTATTATTATTTCTTTTAGTATTATCTTATTAGGAATTAGTTATTTTTATATAAATAAAATAAATCTTTCTCTAAGTTTTTTATTAGTAATTATAACCGTAATATGTAAATTGACAAGTGAGGCATGTAAAGAAAAATATTATTATAATAAATTTTTACTGGAGCGTTACTTAAATAAATATTCTTTTAAAAAGGTAAGAATTATTAATAATTTAGACCAAATGTATAGGGATTGTAAACATGTTTTTTTTAAGAGGGGGAAAAATTATAGTGAAAAAGAAGTATTAATGCAAAAATTTACTAATAATAATTAAGGAAGATATTATTTAAAAATTTATTAACATATACTTAAGTAGGAGGAAGTATATGTTTTTTTCATTAATAGATTTAATAAAAAATTTAATGTTTTTTACCGCGTCTTATTCTAATAATATTTTCCCTGATCCTTTATCGCACGAAGAAGAAGAAAAGTATATATCTTTAGCTAAATTAGGGGATAAAGAAGCAAGAAATAAACTTATTGAGCATAATTTACGTTTAGTAGCTCATATCGTTAAGAAGTTCGATCATAAGAATATCGATCAAGACGATTTAATAAGTATAGGTACGATTGGTCTTATTAAAGGAGTGGACTCATATTCGGTTAAACATGGTACTAAAATAACTACTTATTGTGCTCGTTGTATTGAAAATGAAATCCTTATGTATTTTAGAAGTAATAATAAAAATAATAAAAATATTTCGATAAATGAATCGATTGGTTTTGATAAAGAAGGTAACGAGATTACTATTCTCGATGTTTTAAAAATGCCTAAAGCTGATTTTGCCGAAGAAATACAAATAAAAGATAATATTCAATTGTTAAAAAAATACATAAAAATATTAAATAATAGAGAAAAAGAAATAATAGTAAAAAGATATGGATTAAATAATTGTAAAGAACAAACGCAAAAAGAAATTGCTAAAGATTTACATATTTCAAGAAGTTATGTATCACGTATTGAAAAAAGAGCTTTAACTAAAATATTAAGGGAATTTATGAAAAATAAAAAGTGTGATAATGATAGTTAAAATATATATTTTACTATCTTTTTTTTTGACTTTTAACGATAATAAATTTATAATTATTATAGTAATAAAAATAAAGATCACTGGTGGGAAAAAATGAAGAAAGTTAAAAAGAAAGTAAATAAAAAAGGGATATGGATTATTTTTATTGCTTTTGTTGTTATTTCCTTAATAGTGTTTTTAGTATCTACTTTGTTTATACCAAAAGTAAGTTTAATAGGTCCTAAAGAGGTAGTTATAAAACTTGATGAAGAATATATCGATAAAGGAGCTAAAGCTACATTAAGGGGAAAAAATATTACGAAGGAAATAAAGATAAGTGGTAAAGTTAATAATCAAAAAATAGGTATATATGAGATAGATTATCAAATAAAGAAAGGTCTTTTTACTGTTATCAAGACTAGAAAAGTAGAAGTTATTGACGATGTTAAACCCGAGATAGTTTTAAAAGGGGATACTAAAATTAATTTATGTCCTAGTAAAGAATATGAAGAAATAGGTTATACAGCTTTAGATAATTACGATGGTGATATTACTGATAAAGTTGTTGTTAAACAGGAAGAAAATAGTGTAACTTATACAGTTACTGATAAAAGTGGAAATACTTTTACTATTAAAAGAGAAATAGAAAGAGTTGATAATGAGAAACCTGTTCTTACTTTGAAAGGTAACAGTACGATATATGTCGAACAAGATGGGGTCTATAATGAACCTGGTTATACGGCTTTAGATAATTGTGATGGGGATATAAGTAATAATGTTACAGTAAGTTCTAAGGTCGATACTAGTAAGATTGGTAATCAAGTAATTACTTATAAAGTAAAAGATATAAAAGGTAATGAAGCTTCTGTTACTAGAAATGTTTATGTTAATCATAAACAAGCTACTATTCCTAATACGGTTTATAAAAATAGTATGATATATTTAACTTTTGATGACGGTCCTAGTAATGTTACTTCGCAAATACTTGATATATTAAAAGAAAAAGGGGTTAAAGCTACATTCTTTGTCATAGGGGCATCTGATAGCTTAGATTATTTGATTAAAAGGGAAAAAGACGAAGGTCATACGGTTGCCTTACATTCGTATACGCATCGTTACGAGGTTGTTTATCAATCAGTGGATAGTTATTTTGACGATTTAAATAAAATAAGTAATAAAGTGGAAAAAATAATTGGTGAAAGTCCCAAAATAATTCGTTTTCCAGGGGGAGGTAGCAATTTAGTCAGTACCAATTATTCAAAAGGAATTATGACTATTTTAACTAACGAAGTCTTAGCAAGAGGGTATCATTATTTTGATTGGAATATTGATTGTAACGATGCTGGAGGTGCGAAAGATAGGAATGAGGTATATAATAATGTAGTTAATAATTTAAGTCATAATAAGACTAATGTCGTCTTAATGCATGACTTTGCAAATAATTACAAGACATTAGAAGCATTAAGTGATATAATAGATTATGGATTAGCAAATGGGTATACTTTTGCTAATATCGATATGAGTACACCGTTAGTAAGACACAGAGTATTTAATTAAGGAGTGGTTATTTTATGAAAAAGGGGTTAAAGAAGTTATTATTAACATTTATCGTTTTCTTATTTCCCATTATCGTATGGGCAAGTCCTAATGTTACAACCGAAATAACAGGTTCTTCTAATGGAAAACCAGGAGATACTATAGCATATGATATTAAAATAGTTGTACCTAGTGAGTTAAAAGCATCTAATTATACAGCTAATATTGAATATAATAAGGATATTCTAGAACTAAAAGCTGTAACAGCTAAAGATTGGACGGGTTCTAGTAATTCTGATAAATTAGTTTTCGAGTATGAAGAAGGAATAACTGGTACTTCGACAATTGCTACGGTAACTTTTAAAATAAAAGATAACGTTCCTAAGCAAACGACGATTATTTCTTTAAAAGATATAAGTATAACCGTTATTGACGAAGACGAAAGTTCAAGTATCGTTTCAGGATTTGACGAAACATCACCTTCCTTACGAGCTTCATTAACGATAAAGTCAACTGATAATACTTTAAAAAGTATTGCTATTGATGGTGAAAATATTAAAGATTTTAAAAGTGATGTCACGGATTATAAGTTGACTGTCACTGCCGATAAAAGCGAAGTAGAATTAAAAGCAACGCCTAATAATGCGAATGCTACTTTCCAAGACGGTTTTGGTAATAGAAAAATTAGTCTTGATTATGGTGAGAACGAAGTTTTAATTAAAGTACAATCAGAAATAGGAGAAGTTAAAACTTATAAACTTATAATAACGCGTGAAGATGATCGTAATACTAATAATAATTTAAAAGAAGTAATTATTAATTCAGGTAAAATAAAAATAAATTTATCTAATAATAGAGTAGATTACGTTATTCAAACTTATAAATTAAAAAGTTTAGAAATAGATGCCGTAGCGATTGATCCTAATGCTAAAGTAACAGTACAGTTACCTAAAGAAATAATAATTGGTGATAATGTTGCTATTATTACAGTTACAAGTGAAAGTGGCGAAGATAAAGTCTATACTATTACTTTTCAAAATAGTGACGAAGCTATCGATACTAAAATAAAAACTTTATATATATCTGGTTATAAAATTGATTTTGATAAAAATACTATGGTCTATGAAGTAGCATACAATAAAAAATATAAAAAAGGACTAGATATTAAAGTAGTAACAGTTGCTAGTAACGATTTAGTTGAGCATAAAATATATTACAATGGTCAATTAATAACAGACGATATTAATATTGATTTAAAAGTAGGAGATACTTATGAGATAGTAGTTACTCCTTTAGGAATGGAAGAAGGGGACGAAAGCGAAGCTACTGTTTATACAATTGAAATTGTTAAAGATAAGCGTATTAGTTTTTACTTTTTATTAGAATTATTAATATTAGTAATTCTTGTCATTTTAATAATAATCCAAGTGGTTAGACGAAATAAAAATAAAAAAGAAGATAAAAAAATAGTAACTAAAGAAAAAAGTAATCCATCTCTTAATAAAGAAAAAGATAAACCTTTGAAAGAAGAAACAGAAAAGACGATGATTGTTGATACTCAAGAATTAATTAAAATGGAACAAGAAAACAAAAAATAGACAATTTTGTTTATTTTTTTGAGTAAAAATGAAGAGGAAATATTATGAATAAAGAAAAAAAATACTGTATAGGTTGTGGCGTTTTATTACAAGATGAAAATATGATGCAGGAAGGTTATACAACTAGTATTGAAAACGATATTTGTAATCGTTGTTTTAGAATGCGAAATTATGGAGAATACCAAATAATTACTAAATCTAATGAGGAATATATCGATATATTGAAAAGTGTTAATAAAACTAATGATTTAGTGCTTTATATGGTCGACTTATTAAATGTTGATAAAGATTTAAACTATATAAGACAATATATTAAAAATAAAATTATTTTAGTCTTAAATAAAAGAGATGTTTTACCAAAAAGTGTTAAAGATGAGAAAATAATTAATTATTTTAAAGATATGGATCTAGATTTCCAAGATGTTATTGTCGTAAGTCCTAATAAAAATTATAATATCGACGAATTATTACTAATGATAAAGAAATATAAGACTAGTAAAAATGTCTATGTAGTTGGGCATACTAACGTAGGTAAATCAACTTTAATTAATAAACTTATGAAAAATTATTCTTTTAATAATTGCTTTTTAACGATGTCGCCACTTCCTTCGACAACTTTAAATAAAATATCCATTAAACTAAGCGATGACTTAACTTTAATTGATACACCTGGTTTAGTAGATAGGGGTAATATAGTTAATTATGTCGATAGTTCATTACTAAAGAAAATTAATCCTAAAAAAGAAATTAAACCTAAAACTTATCAACTAAAGAAAGGACAAGCTTTAGTAATTGGCGGATTAGTTAGAATAGATTATTTAGAAGGTAATAAAAATAGTTTTACTGTCTTCATGTCAAACGATTTAAAAGTTGAACGTTTTAATATGAATAATAATGAAAAATTAAAAGACTTATATCCTAAGGAATTTGATGTTTTATTTCATGAAGATATCGTGATAAGTGGTCTTGGTTTTATAAAAGTAGTAGAAAAAGCTAAAGTAACTGTTTATGCTGATAAAAATGTTTTAATATATACGAGAAAATCTTTAATATAAGATTTCAGACTGTTGACAAAGTAAAATTTGAAAACAGTCTTTTTATTTTGATAAAAATATATTATAATGAGAATGTAAGGTTGCTTATTGTACCTAAATTAAGCTTACAAACCTTACTTTTTTATTGGAAAAATGGTATAATTGATATAGGTACGATAAGAAAGTAAGTGATAAAAATGTCGATGACCAGACAAAGTTATAAAAAAGATTGTATGATATTAAGTACATTAGAAGAATTAGTACCAAAGGATCATTTAGTAAGAAAACTAGATAACTGTATGGATTTTACCTTTATAGAAGAATTGGTAAAAGATTTATATAGTGAAATAGGAAAGCCAAGTGTTCCACCGACGGTACTTTTTAAATTGATATTTATAAATATAATATTTGGAATCAATAGCATGAGAAGGACATGTGAAGAATGCAAAGTAAACATAGCATATAGATGGTTTTTAGGATTAAGCATATATGATGATATACCTAATTATTCAACATGGAGCAAGAATTATATAAGAAGATACAAAGATAGTGAAGTATTTAATGAAATATTTGATAAAATTTT
>CANQYA010000011.1 GCA_947627965.1 uncultured Bacilli bacterium | reverse complement strand
AAAACGGCGATAAGTATCTTGCACTACTTCACTAAACAAAGTCAAAACATCTTCTTCGATAGATGGATCGTAATACTTCATAAAAGCTTTCAAGAATTGTAAAGTACGAGTTAAAACAGTATAACCTAATCCTTCTTTAATCTCGTCTTCGTCAGCATCGATAACTATTTGTAAAGGGTTAATCATTCCAAATTCTCCACCTTTACCTAAGTCAATCGTATCGCCACCAAAAGCTCGCGTCATATCTTCAAGTTCGTTTTCAGGGTCGATAGCTACTATTTGACAACCATTTCTTATGTGACCTCGAAGAAGCAGTTTAGCAGCAGTCGATTTACCAGAACCTGATGTACCCAATAAGATAAGGTTAGCATTATTTCGGTTGTTTTCTTTTTTAATCTTATATAGAAATTGATTAAATAAGATAACTCCACCTGAGAAATCAACTCCTAAAAGAGTAGATAATCCTGGATCTTTAATACTATCAAAGATAAATGGATACATAGCCGCAATAGTAACTGAAGGTATTGGCGTACCAATACGATCTTCTATATCTTGTTTAGGGAAGATTGGAATAATTGACTTCAATACCTTTTCTTGTTCAAATCTAAGCGATACAGCTTTTAATTCCATCGCATCAAGATAATTCTTAACATTAGTCTTTTTTAATTCCAATTCTTCTTTAGTATCGGCTGTTATCATAATGTGCATTTGAAAGTCAAAGATACGAGCTTGACTAGATGCCAGCATCGTTACAAAGTACTCTAAAGATTCATAGTCTAATCTAATTCGCTCTTGAATAGTACGATCTTTTTCTTCTTGATATCTCGTTTTTAATTCAGCAATTTGTTTATTAAGCATTTTCGATATAGTCGAAAATGGTACAGGGATATGTTTAATAACTACTTTAATTCCCGGCATAGTTGTCAATGTCGATAAATAACCAGGAGCGATAAATTTAGGATAAGAAACAACGGTCAATAACGTTGCATATTTGTCACTTATAAAAAAGTCACTATATCCAAAACTAAGTCCTTTAGGTGCTATCTGGGATTTAAAATTCATCGAACTCATGCAACCACCACCGTTCCAAATTCTGTTGTTTGTCCACCATTTAAGAAATTATCTAAAATAATTCTTAAATCTTCGTTACTAGTTTGACTAGACATAAGTCCACAAGCTGACAAAGAATTAATTAACATTCTAATACGTTTTTGAATTAAATCTAAATTACTTTCTTTAAATAAGATATAATACTCTGTATCGACAACGTTATTATTCATAAAGTTATTACCCTTTTGAATATCTTCACTAATCAATTTCCTAATAGCAGGAGATTGAGTTTGATTATACAAAACTTGTAACTGTGACATATAGATTGAAATATCTACGGGTCTATCAGCTACTACTAACCAAAACTCAAAATCGATTTGATTATAGAAATTTTTTAAATTATTTAATACTGCTCCTTGAGCATCTTCGTCTAAGATAAAGATGTTGCGAGGAGCAATCTTTACTCCTGTAACTTTTAATTGATTATCGAGAATAATCATCCCATTTGAAATAGTTTGAACGGGTATCCAATCCTCAGTATATTTACTGCTTGTTAGCGGTTTCTTCGTCGCCATAATTATTACACCAACCTTTCCAATAATATCTTTGTCTATTTACAAAGAAATATTTATAAATACAAGTTAACAATACTAAAACATTATGCTGATAAGGAATAGGAATAACTAAGAAGCCAGTCACAGCAACGGGTGCTAAAACACCGATTGCTACTGTCCAATTAGTTAACATTCCTTGAAATGCTAAGATTAGTATTAAGGTTATTCCTGCCCCCGTACCAAATATAGCTAAATCAATTCCTCGAAAAAAACCTAGTATTAACTTACCACGATTGGCATTAGCGGGAATAAGATAATTGTTTTCCACTTAATATCACTTTCCTTTCATTCTTTTTAATGTCTATCGACATGACCTTTTCTAGGATTAAAACGTCCATTGGCTTTATATTGTTCTTTAGTAATCTTACCATGTAAATAGTCAGGTTTTGATAAACGTTTATCGTATTTATAATCATCGGCAAAGCTTCTATTAACTCCGTAAACATCTCCAGCTTTATTAGCTTTTTCATAGTTTTTAGAAGCAATAGTAGCAGCGGTTGAAGTCTTTTCGACAATCTTAGCCGCTTCTTCCATCGAAATAGGGTTACCTTCTAAGTCTTTAAAGTTACCTGTTTGAACTCCCATTTGCCAATTACGTTCAGCTTCAGCATAAAGACTATCCATTTCAATTTTATTTTGTTTAGCAGTCTCAATTGTATCAGGGGTCAAGTTAAGTTTACGTGCTGATCTATGTAATTGTGAAGCTGAAGTAACACGTTGAATATTATTCAAAATACCACCTTTAGCTTTAGCGTCACCTGTTCTAGATTGCAATGCAGCATCACCAGCTGTACGCCAAGCATCGTTCTTTTTACCGGACATTCCACTTTGGTAACCAGCATTTATACCAGTTGCCATACCCGTTATCGCACCACTTAAACCACGACCTGAAATAGCACCCGATACTGTACCTAATGCTCCACCCGTAACAGCACCAGTAACACCAGCTAAGAAACCACTGGTATCTTTATCATGTTTAATACCAAAGGCATCTTTAATAAAGTTAGGAGCATCTTTAGCAAATATCAACAAAGCAATAATTAAGAAAACCATCGTATAAGCATTAAGTCCGGTATCACTCTCAATTAATTCTCCGTTAGCTAAAGCTTGTAAAAGCATCAATACAAAATAGATAATTCCTAATTGTAAGAAAAGGTCTAAAAAAGTTGAAATCAACTGTTTAGTCCAAGCGGAAAAAGCTCCATCTTTAGATGCTTTAGGGTCGATATAACTCATAACTGGAACCGGTGCAATCATCTCTAAAATAAGCATTTTAAATAACCTTATTCCTACTTTTACAGTCATAGATATAAGAATAAAAACAATAACGACACCTGTAACTAAAGCAAAAATATAATTGAAGTCATATTCGTAAATACCATTTTTCTTATCTTTGCATCGCTCTAAAATATCCGATATTTCGGTTATATTGGCTGGTCGATCGTCAGGATCTAACTCTTCAGAAGGTCTAAAGAAAGCCGACAAAGCCGAAGTTGCCATCAACTCAGCACCATCAGCAACCGTATCCGAATTATCTGTTTCTTGATTTAAGATAACACGTGGTAAAACTGGTAAAAACTCTGTTTGAACTCGCCTTAATAAAGGAAAAAGATTAGGTAACAATATTAGTAAGACTAACATCGTAATAGCTCGCGATACTAATTTTGATGCCCCTTTTTCTTTATCCGTCAAAGTATCAGGATTAACCATATACTTAAATAATGAAAATGTTAATTTAAAAACCATAAAAATTCCTAAAAAAACATATATTTTAAGGTAAATATCGCCAATTAATCCCGAATTTAGTTCAATGGAAGCTAAATCAAAAATACCTTGAAAAATCCAACTTATAGCAGAATAAACGCAATAATTAAGACTAGCAAATAAAACTCTTAATTGATTTTCAAGAAATGAAACTACACCCACTACAAGCCACCTCCTACTCTATTCCACACAACGGATCATCGACTAATTTAATCGTATCTTTAATTCCTGGTAAATTTAAGATTGTCCTAACAATAAGAGGAACAAAGAAAATAGCTACTGCACATATACATCTTTTAACAAACTTACTAGTAGCTTTCTTAGCTTGATCTTTATCGTCACTTATAACAACGCCAGCAAAATCTAAAGTTCCCAAAATAATTAACAAAATAGGAACAGCAATTCTTACTATATTAACCGCATCTTGTAACATTTGATAAGCACCTGGTGTCAATAAACCTTTACAACTTTCAGCGGATACTGGCTCTATAATCAACAAAGAAATTGTTACTAGCAAAGTAATTACTACTACTAATCTATTTTTAAGCATAATAAACACCCCATCGCTTAATGACACTGTTATTATAACATAAAATAGATAATAACAAAACATTTTTTAAATTCTTTTATTATTATTGTGTAAAAGAAAAGAAAAAAAGCAAACTAATAAACTTAATTTGCTTCATAATTTTATTTACTTAACAATGTAAGGATCTTCATATGTTCCACTACCTGAAACGTACATAACGCTAGGATCAAAATGAGCATATAATCTTATTCCTTTAGTAACACTTGCATATTCACGTTCAGCTACACTGTCGATAGAATATACTTCCTCAGTATTATCCGCAACACCGGTTATTGTCCACCATTCTTCATGATGGTTAGATAAGAAGTTATAATTATAACAAGAATTATCCATAACTTTATTACAATTTCCGTCCAAACTAGCATTCATATAATCATATATAGGAAGTAAACTAAAATATTGATTAGGTAAAGTCTTTGAACATTCAGCACTTCCATCTTTACTAGTATCGTCTAAATACCTATTACCATAGCAAGCTGTATGCGTTGTTATTAAACTCTTAATAATATTGTATCCATCTTCAAAATTTAAAACGTCTTCAACAATAGCATCTTTTACACGACTTACATCGTATTTATTAATTCCATGATAATAATCTGTTTCTACGTTATAACGATTATCCCATAAATTTCTTAATAATTCAGCATCACCTAATACAGCAATCTCACCATTCTCATATACTTTAATTATTTCCCAATAAAAATCTCCTAATTTGATATAGTTATTAACATTATCTCCTCTAAAAATATAAACATTATGCATTTCACTAGGATTATCAGGATTTACTTCTTCAGTCTTATATAATCCACTACCATTTGATACGATATTTTCTAATAATACACTACTTAATGTCTTAGTAGAATAAGCACTACCACAATCTAATTTAGCACGATACGAATAATCAGTTACTGTTTTAGTTACATACAAAGTACCGTTACAAGTTACACCATCTTTTAATTTTTTATTAATATCAGATAAATATCCGTCGGTTATCAATTTACTAATATTCATTGTCTTAGTACCAGTTTCGGGCAATTCATTTTCATGGTCACGATAATAATTTTCTCCTGCCATTTTAATTCGTTCTTCAATAGCACTATAATCTAAATTTTTAGTACCACCATTAGCAACCAACATCAAAATAATAATTAATAAGACTATTACGCCAATTACAGATGCTAAAATAATAATCATTTTTTTATTAGATTTCATAATTCCACCTCATATTAAGATTATAGCAAACAAAGCAAAAAAAAACAAATATAAATAATATATTTGTTTAAGTTTTTTACGTATTAGACTTTCTTCCTGTATCAGCCCAGCACTTTGTGAAACTACCTTCTTTAACGCTAGCATCTCCAATCATTTTCATAACAGTATTGACAATGATTGGTACAAAGAATACAGCAACAGCTGCAATAGCACGTTTAACTAACTTACTTGTAGCTCCTTTAATCTCTTTATCATCACTTGATAAAACCGCCTTACCTAAATCAATTGTACCCATGATAATTAACATAATAGGTATTGCCCATTGAATTATCGTTAGAATAGATTTCAAAAAATTAATTACTGGTTCCAAATCACCACAATAATCTGACGCCATAAATAACATGAATATACCTCCTTTTCCTAATTAAATAATATCTTATTCTCTAAAATATGTCAACTTTTTTCCATTTTAGTTAACAAATATTTACATTATTTATTTAAAATGCCTAACTTAACAAACAAATCGGTAAGCATTGGCTTACTTGATCTATCATCAAGTGGCTTAATAATATGAAACACTTTTAAACCTGTCTCATACTCAAAAGTATCTACATTATTACCACTTACCAAAGTTTTATTTAGAATTATTTTCTCACCTTTTAATTTATCAAAAATTCCCATATCTAACTTTAATAATTTATTTAATTTTAAAATAGATGGTTCAACTAAATATAAAACTTCGTCACATACTTTAGGATCACAATCATTCAAATCGACAATTACTATCTTATAATTTCTAGCTTTTAATAATTCTGTCGTAAGTTCTGCTTTATTTACCGATAATAATGATTGATCATTAAAATATGCAAATTCTCTTTTATTAACTTCTATTGCTAAAACACTTATACCATGAAGTGTCTCTAATTCCCTTTTCATAAGATATGCAAGGGTTGTAGCTCCAGCATTTTGGGTTACATTTTTAAGTCCAATAATTCTCGTATTATTTGTTGGTGCAATAGGAACAGTAGCTACTACTTGTTTAGGTGCTTCAACATTATTTACCGCATAAGAAACCCCAGTATTAGCTACTGGATTTAATTGGTGAAGATGAGCTACATCTTTATAACTATTAGGATTAGCTATTAAATAAGTTACTTCGTCAATGGTTTTTCCAAAATTATAAAACCCCATTGAAATTAATTGCGAAATGAACACAGGATTATTAAATTCTGGTTCATTAGGCAAAAATAATATAATTTTATCTACTGGTAGACCAATAGATAACTTTTGATAATTAATTATATCACGATAATTCTTAATAGCAGTGACATCTAAAACCATTCTAGCAAAAAAGAAATTAGCAAATTGGCTAATTATTTCTTCTACATCATACTCCCCGCGTAAAGTCTTTATTAGTTCAATATCTAAACTAGCTAAGACGGATTCTTGTTTATTTGTTACTAAAACATTCATAAATTCACCCTCTAATTACTATTACTTTGTGTACAGGCATTATCTCCTGACATATCTTCAAAATCTTTAATTCCTAATTCAATTATTCTTGTTTCACCAGTAATAGGTATCTCGACCTTACTTCTTACAATAGGTAAGCTAAAAGTAATATATACTTTTACTTTATAAATCATACCCCTAGTAGTACGGGTAGCTGTAATGCTATATCGGTCTTGTGGACTATAACCAACAGATAAAACCATATCACGTATTTCACCACAAGTTCCATATCCTTCGTTTTGTTCAATTCTATTTATAATTGCATTTTTAAAACGGAAATATTTACCATAATTGATGACTATAGCCATAAAACCAATATATACTACTAAAAAGATTATTACTATTTTTAATAACATTAATCCGCCAACTGATTCTCTCACTATCCATCACCTCTTAATAAATTATTCCTTTTTTTAGTCAACTTGAACTTCTATTTCGTTTTGTGCTGCATTTCCCCATCTATCATTAATTTGATTAAAAATTTTAGGTAAAAATAGACCAACAAATGTTAAAATAGCAGCTACAGCAATAACAACTACGATTGTCATATTTAATTCTCCAGTCGCTTCCTTCATTGTATCCACTCCTTTCTACTATACTTACATATATAATTATAACCACTTTTTTTAATTATATCAATATGTTACATTCCAAAAAGTTGTAACATTGACATTAAAAGTATCAACATGGTTCCTCCACCAGTGACAATAAGCATTATCATAGTACGTTTTTCCATGTTAGATAAACGATTTTTATATTTTACTTCCCTAGCTTTATTTTGTAAATTTGACACTGATCTTGAAAACATAAGTAATTGTTGATATTTATTCTCTTGAGCTCCAAGACTAAGACGATATAACAAACGCATCATACGCATCGAATCTCTTACTGGATAACGAATAGCAAAATCCATATACGGTTGAATTGTAGAATCCCCTGCATCAATTCTTGCTATCATATCACGTAATCCAGGTTTAAAAATCTCAGGAGCATCATCAATTGACCTCGAAATAGCTACAGGAACAGTATAGTTCTGACACAATATCTCTAACCCTTTTAAATAATAAGGTAACATTTGGTCAATCTCATGAGTATATCTTTTATAAAATCTTTTTAAAGATAAATATTGTGACTTAAAAATGAAATAAGTAACAACTAAAATAGCAATAAAGTTAATAAAATTTAAGTTAGAAATAAATAATATTAACAACGCTATGACACCAAAGAAAGTCGTTCTAAGTCTTTTAGTATATAAGACATTAGGATCAACCTTATCTCCGTATTTAGCACTTACATAGAAGTCGTAATCTTTCTCTTTTAATCCTTTTAAATAAACATCATTCTCTTTAATAAAAGCTTTAGTATCAACTTTTTTAGTATAAACAAGAACAAATAAGATAATAATCGCTGTAATTAGTATTTCCATTATTCAGCACCTACATTCTCGTTATAATATTTTTCTCCTGATAGAAGAAAGTAACTATTAAAGATAACTACAACATGTAATCCAATAACAACTATGATATTATCTAACATTTGTAAATAAGTATCGATACCCAGCAAGTATTGAATTAACATTACTAATAAGTAAAGCATAAGTCCATACTGAATGAATTGACGATGGAAGTTTTGACGGTCTACTCTATCACGATAAACACCTTCTACTAAAAGGTCGATATCTTGTAACATATTTTCTAAGACATCGGTAGTATCACGTGAACCTTCTTTAGTAATTTGTAAAAATAACTGATGCATATTACGGGTCATATAGAAATCATACTTACGGTTCATATAATCGATAGATGCATCAATATCTCCATTTTGATAAGCTAAATCGATCATCATCTTTACATCAGATAAAACAGGATCTTGTAAAACTCCTGAAGCATAAACTCCTTCCAAAGCCTTTACAAAACTTTGCGTAGTTTGAAATTCCATAATTGTATTAGTTACATAAACTTGTATTTGTTCAAATATAAATTCACTATATATTCTTTTACATCGCAAATACTGTAAATAAGGTATTAATGCTACTGTAATAAGTGTATATATAACTGTTACAATAGGATTATAAAAATATAAATAAGATATTAAAAATGCACCTCCAGCAAAAATTGCTAATTGAGTAAGATATTGTTTTTTAGTATAATCTTGCCCTAATTCTTTAACTTTATCATGAACCGTCTTAAAAGAATAAGGAGCATATTTATTATAAATATTAGTACCTTGTACAACAACGAATTTATATAAAGATTCCCCTTTCTTTATACGATACAAAACGGCAAATAGTAACAAAAAAATAACAATTAATATCTCCATATAATTCACCACACTTTCTTATTTATTATTATAATAATTCGGCAGTATCGTTATAATAATTAGTATTAGATACTACATTAGTATTAGGTGTAACATTATCAAAATTATAAAAACCATTATTAAGATTTGTATCGTTATTAGTAGTAGGATTAATTACTTCTTTATCTTGATAGCCAACAAATAAATCGTCAACAGTTACTCCTTGTCCTTCCAAGTATTCTTTTAAATATTTAGAAGGTTGATTATAGGTTTCGTGACCTGTTACAGTTTTTTTATAAATAGTATTATGTCTTGCTTCGTTATCTTCATCGACAAAGAACTCAGTTACTTCGGTAATTTCCCTTCTGAACCTTTTTTCTTTAGGATCGTATCTACCTCTTACGTTAATACCCAATTGTACATAACGATATATTGTCTTTAAAAATTGTTCAACATCAATATTAGTTTCTAGTAAGCTATACATACGGTGAGGAATACTCTCAGCTTTATCAGCATGGATAGTCGATAAGATATTATGTCCTGAAGATATCGAGTTACGAACAGCGGTAACAGCTTCAGCACTACGAACCTCGGATAGTAATATCCATTTAGGGTTTTGTCGCATACAAGTTACTAATACATCACTATAAGAAGCAATATTATTAGTTTTCATAGCAACAATATCACGTTCAGGGAAAATCCTATCTAAGTGTAATTCCAAAGTATCCTCAATCGTAATAAGCTTTTCATTTTCTTTAGTATGAGCCGCTAAATACTTTACTAACTCTGTTTTACCAGAACCAGTTTCTCCACTTACAATAATGTTACAATGTCCTTCGACAGCTCGCATAAGAAAATCATGGATATTCAAAGTAACATAATGCTCTTGTAACAATTTTTCTTTTTCCAAACGAATTTTAGCAGGTGTCTTACGAAAAACAGCTGCAATTCCATTACGAGCAATGGAATCATGAACGAAGTTCATTCTTAACTCAGCTGATTCACTATCCAAGAAAGGATGAGCCATATTAAAGGTTTTACCCATTACATTGGAACATTGAAAAGCAATCTTTTCAATTAAAGCATCATTAATATCTTGTTCTTCGGCACGATAGACACCTTTATCTAAAGACTTTAACCAAACTTGTCCACCATTACTATAAGAAATATCGGTAATATTATCGTCAATTAAATATTTCTTTAAAGGTCCAAAATCAATATTGGAAAACAAATTATCATTATGAAGATAATTAGCATTCTCAACTAAATTATCAGGTAAAGCTTCTTCTACGGCTTTAGGAACTTCCTCTACTACTTCGTTAACAGTATTAACGTTTTCTAAATTAGGATCATTAGGTTCTAAAGTATTCGCATTACTATAATTTATTCCTTGTAAATTCATTCCCTCGTCCATATTTTACCTCCTAATCATTGTTTGTTTCATTGTCAACGTCTTCGTTATTATCAGTATTATTGTTATTATTAAAAGTAGGATCTTCTAATTCTTCCTCAGGTATATAAATACTTCTTTCTTCAATAAAGTTCTTCAAGTATTCACTAGTAACCTTAGTAACGACACCTTCTGTTGAATTACCATCAAATCCAGTCGTATTTGGTACTGGTATAATATCTACTCTATATTCGTCACTTAAGTTACCAATAGATGCTGCTTTTCTTAATAATAAGTGAAGATCTTCTTTAACTGAGAAAATAATAGTAGCTGGTATTCTTGCTTCGTCACTTGTTTCAAAAACATTTAATCCATTAGATGTTTTAACTGCACGAACTAATACGTTACTTAATAGTTTTCCAACCATAACTTTTTTAGATCCATCGACATCAGTAGTAATCGTTTGAACATAAATATCAATATAATTACCAGGTAAAATAGTATTAAAGTAAGAAGTAGTAATATTAACTCCTAAATAATACAATGTTTCGTCAAGTGGCATATCGTATAAAGCTGAGTCTGGTAATTCATCTTTAGATACAACTGTTCCTTTATAGAACATACTTCCTTTAGGAATAACGGTATTAGCATTGACATATTTATCAATTAAAGCATTAACATTAGTAATAACATCACTAGTTACTGAAGCTTTAGCTACATCACGATATCCAATCATATCTTTAGTTATTTCGGTACGAGGATCGATCGTATCTAAAGCATATGGTACTCTAATTGGGTCAATAGATGATCTAAGACGCCAATTATAACCGATATATAAAACGGCAATCGCTAGTAACCCACAAATAATAGTAACTGTATTCTTATTTTTAAGAAACATTTTAATTTTTAAACTTAAATTATTCATAATTTAATCCTCCCTTTTTGTTTCTAATATAGCACTTAAAGTATTTACAATTTCGGCTGAATTTGCATCGTAATCGTATTGATTATCTTTTCTATTTTTGAAAAATCCTCCTATCCAACTATATGACTCTCTTGCTGTTACTGTAACTGATACTTTAGGTGGACATTCGTCAATATCTTGTATCGTTACTGTATAGTTAGTATTTCCTCTTGCTGCTTCAGCAAATCTTCTTGTAAAACTTTCAACAAATTTTTCTTCAATTATTCTTATTGTTCCTGGTATTCCGGCAATACAATGCATTGTATCAGGATCCTTATCCATTGTGACACCATCATAACCAACACCGACACGATAAGCTTGGTAATCAACCGCATCGATCATAGCTGCTTCGGTAACTTCTTTTAAAATGTAATACATATCTTCATTATCAACGGTTACATTACCAAATAAGTTGATTAAGATTATTCCTAAAATACCAAGGACGAGGAATAAATATCCCCATATCGACGTTTGCACTATTTATCACCTCTTTTTTAATCATCATCGCTAGGAAGAGTACTGAAATATGATTTGAAACCACCACTTGTAGTATCGTCTACATTAATAAACTTACTTTTATATTTTCCATCTTTCTTATTTTCGTCAGCATAAACATAATCAACATAAGCATTTGGTTTAATATCACCATTAACCTTCGTATTATTATATCTCTTAGTATCTGCTTTAATGGTATTTATTCTACCAGGTGTTAAATCAATAACATATTCAGCTTTTCCCTTTTCACTATCTATTAATGGATTTGCTGTATCATCAGTTATATATATTTCTTTAGCATACCAGTTATATCCAGGCATTCTATTCTTAGGGAATGGATCTTTAAGACTAATAGGTCGATATAAATAATTACAAGCAATACCTACGCAATTATCGTCTTCTTTCTTGTCATCTGAAGGACATGGTGGGGTTGTACAAGTTGGCAGACACGGTCCCTTCTCACACTCAGGAATTTCACATGCACAATCATTTCTACATGTCGCTGTATCTTTATATCCCATAGCTTCAAGATTACTTTTGTCTTCACAATAAGCCTTAACAGCTTCTTCATCATAACAAGTAAAATTATCATTATTTTTACATGAATTACGAACGTATGAACAATTATTATAACAATCGTAATAGCTTGAATAATTAGCTGTATCCTTCATCCAGTTATAAGTACAATATTCTTTAATCTCCGCATATTGTGTTGACTTGAAAAGTGCACTACAAGTTTTAGGAACAGTGGGGTCATTTGGGCATTCTGGATCGCCTGGTGTGCAACATTTATCTGGGTCAGTATCCGGATCACAAGTAGATGGACAAGGTTCCTCACAACACTCTACAGCTGGATCACATTTTTTAATACGATCTACTGATTTTTTACAAGTATATACCACTGTATCTCCCTGTTTAAGAGTACCATAAACAGTATACTTAGATAATGTAGTTGTAAGTTCTGTTTGATAATTTATTTCGCCCTTTTTAGTAGATATACCATATGAAATATTTTCCCCATTTTTATTATCAATAACTAAACGGAAATGGTTATCACTAAGTTCTTCAATAGTGCAAGATAATTGTCCATTAGGATTGTTATTAACAACATAATGGCAAGTATTAGCTACCGCTAAATTACTGCTACCCTTATTAACATTAACTTTAGTATCATATTTACCGTTAGCAAGATTTAAGTCAGTATAATATTCATAATAAGGACCATCGTCTGTTTTATTACATCTTCCATAACGATTAGGTTCATATACATTACCATTACCTTTTTCAATACAAACAGCAGGTAACCTATAAGCTGTTCTATTTGATGAATTAGTCTCGATTTCTGAGAAAACTGTCTCCTTACCACTTTGTCCACCAGTAGCATATAAGTTAATTGTTTTTGAACCGCCTCCGGAAACGATAATATTTTTCTTTAATAAATTTACCGTTGTGCCAGCCTCTAATTTTTTAGTAGTCGTGCCTTTTCCATTTTGGACTGTAATTTCTATATCAGCATCAGAAGAATAATATTGATATTTATCTCCCAAGTCTTTAGCCCAAATCGAGCTATCAGAAATATCTTGGAAATTCTTTAATATGTCGAGTAATCTTCTTCTTTCTGAACTTGTATAAGCACAAGCATAATCATATTCCCATTTTTCTTTTTCAAAAGTCATTGTACATTCTTTGCTACCTTCTAAAGTCGGTGTATATTGAAATCCTTTACCCTTTGCCAACGTTTGAGGTAAATCAGTTTTATAGCTAATTGTACTCTCCTCTGTACACTCAGTTTTATAATATGATCTGGTTGTTGCTGTACTACAAGTTTTATTCGTTGCCTCAGTATCAGCTGAACATTCCGTATCTTTTCCGTCTATATCTTTTAATGAAGGACATGCAGTAAATTTTTTTACAATATCAGGGTCATCGGTACAAGTATCAACACATTCTTTTTTCTCAGAATTATTTTTACTATTTGCTTGGCAAAAATTTTCAGCACAAGCTAACAAGCTATCTCCACTTTTACCAGTACATGTTTGTTCACAAGTTTTAACTGGTGGCGTTCTTTTAGCTTCGCAAGTGGCTATACTAGCCCCACCTTTTTCATATATAGCACCATATATCATTGTATCGTCATCTTTAGCTTTATATTGTTTGTTAGGGGTAGTTTTCTTACCTTTCACATTAGATATACCCCATTCAAATTGGCTCTCGTCCTCAACATTATTTAACTTCAAAGTATAATTTACATCATCGCTTGTTGTAATTGTACATGTTGGAGTTGGACGTTCACAGCCATTAGGGTCGCAACATTCAACTTTTGGATCACAAGTAGGTTTGGTTGGAGTGTATGTGGTACCAAACCAAAATACATTTATACCCCATCCTTCTTTGCTAGTTACACGTCTATA
>CANQYA010000010.1 GCA_947627965.1 uncultured Bacilli bacterium | reverse complement strand
AAAATCATAAATACATTAAAATATTTATAATTTTTATATAATGTTAGAAATTAGTTTAAAGTTTGTTATATTTTTTTACAAAAAACCTAAACTCAAAAAATTATTATTATTGACTTTTTTGTGAATTACAAATTAAAATGTCCTATTTTTAAAAGATTATTTACAAGTTAAAATGTCCTATAAAGTATTATATAATAAAAAAGAAAAAGAAAAATTGAATTACAAATTAAAATGTCCTAAAATACATCTTCAGAAAGGAGATGTATTTTTAAATGGTCAAGTTAATAAATAAAGATTTCTATGCAGAAACTATTAAAAAAGTAATAAATAAAGAACTAACTCAAAAAATGGCCGCATTAAAATTAGAAATAACAGATAGACAAATTCGAAGATTAATTGTAAAATACAAAAATATTGGCGAAGAAGCTTTTGTACATAAAAATGCAAATAGACCCAGTAACAATAAAAAAATTCCAAATGAAACTTCAAATGAAATTATAAAAGATTATTTAAATAATTTTTCTGATTTTAGTTTTACTCACTTTTATGAAGAGCAAGGCTTTAAATATGGTATTTCTTTTCAAACTATGATTAACATATTTAAAGCTAACGAGATTATTTCTCCATATGCTCAACACAAAACAATTAAATTATATAACGAAAATATGAAAAAAGCAATTCGAGAAAAAATAATAACTGAACATCAAGAAAAATTATATGAACAAAGAAAGCAAGAAGAATTTGAAAAACATATTAGAAAATCAACTTTACATTATTCTTTTGGACAAGAAATTCAAATGGATGCATCTTTTTGGATATGGTTTGGTGAAGAAGAAACATCACTACATTTAGCAGTTGATAAAGCGACTAAAAAGGTGTTATCAGGTTATTTTGATTATGAAGAAACAACTAAAGCCTACTTAATTATATTAATGAATATGATTATAAATTTTGGAATACCTAAAAAAATTAAAACAGACAAAAGAAACTCATTTTCTGTTAATAATGCGAAAAGTTCAAAATCAAAACTTAATGTTACTCAATTTAAAAGAATATGTGAAGATTTGGAAATAAATTTAGTATGTTGTAGTGATCCTTTATTTAAACCCAATGTAGAAAGAGAAAATGGCACTTTTAAAAGACGATTAAAAGCCGAATTAAGACATGAAGGTATTATAACTATTGAACAAGCAAATAAATATCTTAACGAAGTCTTTATACCTAAAATGAATAAAAGATTTTCTTATAATATTAATCCAAATAAAAATGTTATGAGAAAAAATGATTATACTAATCAAGAATTAAATGTAATTATTTCAATTAGAAGCAAAAGAACTATAGACAATGCTTCGTCAATAAAATTTTGCAATAATTATTATTTGTTAATTGATGATGAAACTGGCGAAGTCATATCTTTTAAAAGTGGAACAAAATGTGATGTAGTTACCTCTTATGACAATCAATTATATGGAATAGTAAATGACAAAATTTATTCATTATTATTAGTAGAACAACAAGAAAATAATATTAGAGCATCTAAAAATGGATTTAAACCAAATAATGATAATCCTTGGAGAAAATTTAGAATTAGATAAATAGTATACAAAATAAATATTACTTAAGCATTTAATCTGCTTTTTTCTTAAGTAATATTTTTATTATAATTTTATAATTTATGTATCAAGTGGACATTTTAACTTATAAACCAACTTTTATTAAAAACTATAATTTTCTGATAGGACATTTTAACTTGTAAACCTTTTTCAAAAAGCGGACATTTTAAAATATAAATCACACAAAAAATTATTATTATTGACTTTTTTTAATAGTTTTGTTAACATAATGGACAAAAGAATAATTCGCGAAAGCATTATTAAGGGAATGGAATAATTCAAATTTTTGGGCATTACACATTTTAACTATAACTGGTTGTAATTTTAAATGTCTTTATTGTTATCAAAGTGGTGTATTACCAAATCATTTAACAGAAGATAAAATGAACAAAGTTATTCTTTTTTTAGAAAAGTATTATTATAAATAACAAAATTATAGATTGTCGTTTGGAAATTACTCACAATTGATGATTTAAAAAATGTTAATAACAATAGAAGATTATAAAAAAATAATGGCAACTCGTTTTAATAATAAAATAATATGGCCTAATTATTCAGGAGATGATTTAGATGTTAGAGTTTAATAACGTAAGCATTACTTTAAAAAAAGATGATAGACCGCTTATCAAAAATTTTACTTTTACATTAAAAGACAAAGATAAAATAGCAATAATTGGTGAAGAAGGTAATGGAAAAAGTACTTTGTTAAAGACCGTAGTTGATATTGAAAATATAAAAAAATATGTTGATATTGAAGGTGTAATATCCAAAAAAGGTCTTAAAATAGGTTATTTAGAACAGTCTATATCAGAAGATTGGAATAATTTGCCGGTAATAGAATTTTTCTTAAAAAATAATCCTATGGAAGAAGTGGATTTTAATAAATATGACTTAATAAGTAATATATATGAATTGTTTTCTGTTTTTAAAATTAACACAAAATTGATTGAAGACAACCATTTGATAAAAACTTTGTCTGGTGGAGAAAAAGTAAAAATACAATTAATTAAAATCATTGTCGAAGAACCCGATATTTTACTTTTGGATGAACCAACTAATGATCTTGATATTCCAACGTTAAAATGGTTAGAAGATTTCATTAATTCTTCTTCTCTTCCAATTTTGTTTATATCTCATGATGAGACGTTATTAGAAAATTGTGCTAACGGAATTATTCACTTGGAACAGATAAAAAAGAAAACTGAATGTAGACATACAATTGAACGAATTCCATATAAAGAATATGTCGAAAAAAGATTTAGTATGTTAGAACGACAAGAGCAGATAGCTAGAAAGCAAAGAAGTGATTATAAAAAACAAATGGAAGGCTTTAGACAAGTTTACCAAAAAGTTGAATACCAACAAAGAACAATAACAAGAGCTGATCCTCATGGTGCGGCATTATTAAAAAAGAAAATGAAATCTTTGAAATCTCAAGAAAAACGCTATGAAAGAGAAAAACAAGAATTTATGGATATTCCAAATGTTGAAGAGGCAATTAATTTAAAAAATAGTAATATAAATGAAATACCATCAGGTAAGGTTGTATTAGAAATGTTTATACCAATATTGTCCATAGATAATAACAATTTGTCTCGTGATATTACTTTAAATGTTTACGGTTCAGAGCACTTGGTAATTATTGGGCAAAATGGTGCTGGAAAAAGCACTTTAATTAAAAAAATTTATGAAAATTTAAAAAATAGGGATGATATAAAAGTTGGTTATATGCCTCAAAATTATGAAGATATGCTTGATTTAGAAAAAACACCTATAGAGTTTTTGGCTCAAGATGCTTCTAAAGATGAAGAAACCTTAGCTAGAACATATTTAGGTAGTTTAAGGTTCACTCAAGAAGAAATAATAACTAAAATGAAAAACCTTAGTGGTGGTCAGAAAGCAAAAATATTACTTATGAGTTTAGTATTGAATAAAAATAATGTTTTAATTTTAGATGAGCCAACAAGAAACCTTAGTCCTCTTTCTAACCCAGTTATTAGAAATATGCTATCTGATTTTAATGGTTGTATTATAAGTGTAAGTCATGACAGAAAATATATTGATGAAGTATGTGATAAAATCTACGAATTAACAAAAGATGGATTAATTTGCAGAGACAGTTATTATTCAAGAATATAAAGAACCAGATTTTGCTGGAGTATGGATTGGTAATGAAAATAAAGATGGAAATTTAGAGTGGTGTATTGTTGATGGTATATTAGTATGGTTGCAATATCGACCGGTTACACATAAGATTTATGCTAAAAAAATAGATATGAGAAAACATCATATTGTTGGAATTCCATCATCTTCAGGAAAAGTCATTGGTAAACCTATCTTTTTAAAGTCTGCATCCGAAATAAATGATTTTCAAGAGGGTGCTATTTTATTAACTGATTATACTGACCCTGATTGGGTACCTATTATGATGAATAGTAGTGGTATTATAACTGCTGAAGGAGGCTTCTTATCACATACGGCTATTATTTCAAGAGAATTAGGGCTCCCTTGTATTACAGGCATAGGTTATGAAAATATTGATGAATTAAAAAAACATACATTAATAGAAATGGATGGTTCAACCGGTGGTATCCGAATTATTAATGATCATAAAGAAAGTAATTAATGGAAAAAATATTTGTTTATTAATGAGTAAAAAAATTTAAAATAGAAAAATAACACTTAAATTCGTGAAATTTAGAGCCTTCTAAAGTATAAAATTATTTTAGAAGGTTTTTAGATTAAAAAAATATGTAAAATTTATATAATAATTATATATGTTAATATAGTATAAAGTTATTAATGTTAAATTGAACTAAATACCGAAGTAAATATTTGTATAAATAAATGATTATGTTATAATTAAGTTATAAACAAAAATAATAAAGTAGGTAATGATATGTTTAAATATAAAAAATTTTTTGAAAATTGTAAAATAATCGAAAAATATTATGATTATTTAATTTTGCTAACTAATAATCATAAATTTGTTGGTGCGACTAATGAATGGATTATTGATAATTATTATCTTATAGCAGAAATAAATGTTTGGATAAAAAAAGCTATAAAAGATAATAAAAAGTTAAAAGCTACTCTTAATAAAACTAACTTTTTATATGATATTTTAGAAGAATTATGTATAAAAAATAATTATGATATTGAATATAATGATGTTATAAAGAAAATAAAAGATTATCAAGATAGCCCCGATAAATATTTAAGTTATGAAGTTATCGATACAATTCCTTTACTTTTATCTTTTATTTTAGTTGATAAATTAACTAAATTATGTATTGAAAAGAAATATACTCAATCAGAGAAAGAGAAAATTAGAAATTTAGTTAAAGTTTTTGAAGAAAAAATTAAAAATGAAGAAGAAGTTAATCTAAGCGATTATATAACAATCGATAAAGATATTGAAAATCATGCTTATATTATTGAACAGTTAAATGATAGTTTAAAACATTTAGGTTCTATTTCTAATAATATATTTTTTCAATTAGATAAAATGTTAGAAGATTTAGACCTTAATTTAAAAGATTTAATTAATAAAGATCAAGTTGACAGCATTAATAATAATATATTAGTTGCTAATCTATTTAATAGTTTAAGAAGAGTTTTAAAAATAAAAACTTTAGATTTATATGATAAAATTAGTAAGACAGAACAAGTATTAAAACAAGATAGTTTATATAAAAAAATGACACCAGATAGTAAGCAACTTTATCGTAAATATTTAATAGCTAAAAGTAAGAATACTAAAGAGTATCAATATGCTTGTAAATTGTTAGAAAAAAGTAGTTTGGAAGAAAAACATATTGGTTTTTACTTATTTAAGAAACCTAATTTACGTTTAAGAAGTAGAATTTATCTTTGTATTATACTTATTACTACTTTAGTAATAAGTACTTTACTATCAACTTTAGTTAGTAAATACTTTGTCTTATCTTTCTTACTATTACTCATACCTATTAGTGAAATAGTAATTCAATTGACTAATAAGATATGGTTAAAAATATTTCCTTGTGAAGTATTACCTAAGTTAGATTTTAGTAAAGGAATACCTAAAGAGAATGCGACTATGGTAGTACTTCCTACTATTATTAAAGATACTGTTAAAATTGATAAAATGTTTGAATTGTTAGAGAAATATTATTTAGCTAATAAATCTAATAATTTATATTTTTCTCTATTAGGTGATTGTAATCAAAAAGACGTTATCGAAGTAAAAGAAGATAGTGAGATAGCAGAATATGGAATAGCTAAAGCTAATGAATTAAACGAAAAATATGGTGAGGCAATATTTTCGTTTGTTTATCGTAAAAGAGTTTATAACGAAGGTGAAGGTAAGTACTTAGGTTACGAAAGAAAAAGAGGGGCTTTAATTCATTTTAATAAATTACTTTTAGGAAAGTTATCAAATAGTGATAAAGAAAAATATATTTATGTTGAAAATGTTACTAATATAAATACTCGTATTAAATATGTAATAACTATCGATACGGATACAGAACTAGTATTAAATACGGCTTTAAATCTAGTAGGTACTATGGCTCATCCTCTTAATAGACCTATCTTAAATAAGGAACATAATAAAGTAATCGATGGTTATGGAATAATTCAACCTCGTGTCAATGTCGATATCGAATCAACTAATAAGTCTGTTTATACTCAGTTAATGGCAGGTATAGGGGGATTTGATGTTTATTCGACGATTATTCCTAATTTTTATCAAGATGTGTTTAAAGAAGGAAGTTTTATTGGTAAAGGTATATATGATTTGGAAATATTTGACGAAGTTGTATCTAATATTTTTCCTGATAATTTAATATTAAGTCACGATTTATTAGAAGGTAATTATTTAAGATGTGGTTTCGCTTCTGATATTGAATTAATTGACGATTTTCCTTCAGAATTTTTAGTAGAGTCATCACGTCAACATCGTTGGGCTAGAGGTGATGTTCAAATATCTAATTGGCTTTTTAAAAGAGTTCCTAATAAAAATGGAAGTAAAGTTAAAAATCCCTTAAATTTAATTGAAAAGATTAAAATATTTGATAATATTAGAAGAATATTTTTAGATTTTTCAATGTTAATACTTATTGTTTTATCTTTTATTAATGGAAATCCTTTAGTAACACTTCTTATTGTTTTATCTGTTGTTTTTTTACCTATGCTTTTCTATTTAAAAGATTTATTACAAATGCAAAATAAGAAGTTATTTACTTTTAAGTATTATAATAACTTAATTTTTGGCTTTTTAAGTATTTTATATCGTATGTTAATAAATATTATTACGATACCTTATTATAGTTTTCTATATTTAGATGCTTTTCTTAGATCTATTTATCGTATGACGATTAGTCATAAAAACCTTTTAAACTGGGTAACTGCTGAAGATGCTTCTAAATCTATTAAAAGTGATTTTTTATCATATATTAATTCCTTTAGAATTAATTACTTTATCGCTATTTTATTGATTATATTATCATTATTATTTAGTCCAAAGTATTTACTAATTGCAGTTATATTAGCAATAGGTTTTATTCTAGCACCAATAATATTATCTTCTTTTAGTAAAACTAACGTTATTAGTTTAGAAGGATTATCTACTCGTCAAGACGAAAAATTAAAAGATGTTGCTTATCGTACTTGGTTATTTTTTGATACTTATTTAACTAAAGAAAATAATTATTTAATACCTGATAATATCCAGCTTAATCGTGAGAATAAAGAAGAATTAAAAACATCGCCAACCAATATTGGTATGTCTATTACATCTATTATTTCAGCTTATGAATTAGATTTTATTAATAGTGAAAAAGCTATTGATTTATTAAGTAAGATAACTACAACATTAGAAAAATTAGAGAAATGGAACGGACATTTATACAATTGGTATAATATAAGGACTTTAGAGAAAATTAATCCTTATGTAGTTTCTTCTGTCGATAGTGGTAATTTATCAGCTAGTTTAGTTGTTATGAAAGAGTTTTGTAAAAAGAAAAACGAATTATCTTTGTATGAACGCATTAATACTTTATTTAAAGAAATGGATTTTTCTAAACTATATACTAATCAAGATGTATTTAGTATTGCCTATAATACAGCTGATGAGGAATTATCTCCTTATTGTTATAATAAATTTGCTAGTGAAAGTAGAATTTTAAGCTTTGTAGCTATTATGAAAGGTGATGTTCCTAGTAAACATTGGTTAAGTTTAGACAAGACTTTAACTAAGTATAAGAAACATAAAGGATTAGTATCTTGGTCAGGTACATCTTTTGAGTATTTTATGCCTTTAATATTTATGAAAACTTACCCTAATACTTTGTTAGACGAAAGTTATTTCTTTGCTAAATTTTGTCAAAAAAATTATATCAATGAAATCGATTATAGATTGCCATGGGGTATATCAGAGTCTGCTTATGACGAATTAGATGATGGTTTAAATTATAAATATAAAGCTTTTGCTACTCCTTATTTAAAAGTAATTGATGAAAAAGATGATCGCCTTGTTTTATCACCTTATGCTAGTATTTTAACTATTACTTACGATGCTTTAGATGTTTATAACAATTTAAAGAAATTTAAAAGATTAAATATGTATGGTGATTTTGGTTATTACGAAGCTTATGACTATACGACAGGTAATCGTGTTTTAGCTTATTATGCTCATCATCAAGGAATGATTTTATCTTCTTTAGCTAATTATTTAAAGGATAATGTTATTCAAAAATATTTTCATTCTGATTTAAAAACTCAAGCTTTTGAAATATTATTGAAAGAAAAAGTCCAACTAAATCCTGTTATCAATATGAAAGTTGTCGGTTATAAGAAATATGATTATGAACGTGAAAAAATAGAAAATGATATCCGTTATTATGACTATATATCAGAAACACCACAATTGTCAGTATTATCTAATTCGCGATATAGTGTTTTAATAAATGATCGTGGTAATGGCTTTAGTAGATATGGAACAATCCAATTAAATAGATATCGTAAAATAACAGAATTAGATTATGGAACTTATTTATATATTAAAGATTTAAAAACAGGTAATATTTGGTCAAATACTTTTGCTCCTACTAATGTTGTTCCGCTTAAGTATAGTGTTGTTTTTGCTAATGACCGTATTAAATTTTCAAGATTAGATAACGAAATAATTTGTCAAACAGAGATTGTAGTATCTAATGAGCACGATGCTGAAATTAGAAAATATAGTTTTAAAAATTTATCTAATCAAACTCGCAATCTAGAACTTACTACTTATACCGAAGTAATTATTGAAGAAAATATTGCTGATATTATTCATAGAACGTTTAGGAATTTATTTGTAAGTAGTAGGTACATCGACGAATATAAAGCATTAATTATGCGAAGAAGAAATAACAGTGCCAAAACAAGTAATTTTATGATGGCTAAGCTAATTGTCGATAAGAAAAAATATGATATATCATACGAAACAGAAAGAGATAAGTTTATAGGACGTGGTAAAAGTGCTTATAATGCTAGGGCTTTAAATCAAAATCTTTCTAATGAATCGGGTACTAATATCGATCCTATTATCAGTTTAAGAACCCAAATAGATTTAGCACCTAAGGAAGAAGTTACTGTTTACTATGTAAGTGGTTTCAGTAAATCAATGGAAGGTATCGAAGCTATAATAAATACTTATTCAGATACTTATAATATTGAAAAAACAGTTAATTATGCTTCTCTTGCTAATAATATGAATACTAAACTTTTAAATATAAGTGGTAACAACATTAAGACTTATAACATTATGTTAAATTATCTTTACCAGACGAGTAGACATTTTATTCGTGAAGAAAGGAAAGATTTACTAGCTCAGAATTCTCTTAACCAAAGTGGTTTATGGCGTTTTGGAATAAGTGGTGATTTACCTATTATTTTAGTTAATATTCATAGTGGGGAATCTTTCCGTTTAGCTAAAGATGTCATAAGAGCATTTGAATATTATAAAAGTAAAGCTTTATATATTGATTTAGTTATAATAAATAGTGAAATAGATGAGTATAAGAATATTATTAAGCGTGAAGTAGAACAAGAATTATATCGTATGAATAAATTGTTTGATTTTAATGCAACACCAGGTAATGTTTACTTATTAGAAGAACAAGATTTAACTAATGAAGAAAAGATATTATTAAATATGGTAGCAAGACTTACATTTAATTCTAGTATTGATGCTTCTTTAGACGATGCGGTTAATCGTATGCATCTTAATAATTTAATTGTCGATTTTCCTAAAAGAAAACTTGATGTAACTAAAAGTAAAAAAATAGATACGACGATGTTAGATAATTATAATGGTTACGGTGGTTTTGTAAAGGATACGAACGAGTATGTAATTGTTAATCAAGATACACCAACACCATGGTCTAATGTTTTAGCTAATCAAAGTTTTGGTAGTATCATAACTAATAATGAATGTGGTTTTACTTATTCTTATAACAGTCAACAATTTAAATTAACTTCATGGACTAATGATATAGTGGTAAATGATAAATCAGAAGGTATTTCTATAAATGATAAGGAAATAGAACCTAAGAAATGTATTCATGGCTTTGGATATTCTACTTTTGAACATAGTAGTAATGATTATGACTTAAATATGATACAGTTTGTAGCTAAAGAAGATAAAGTTAAATTTTATAAATTAAATTTAGTTAATACTACTAATAAAATAAAGAAATATATAGTTACTTTTTGGATTAATCCTACTTTAGGACCAAATGAAGAAAAATCAAGTCGTTATATATTGTCTGAATATTTTGATAAAATGAATGCGGTTATCTTAAGAAATGTTTACAGTACTAATTTCTCAGGAGTATCAGTCTTTATGAGTTCGACTTTACCTATTATTAGTCAATCGACAGATCGTATTATTTCTAAATCTATTTCAGTTGAAGTGGAATTAGCTCCTAGCGAGCAAAAAGATTTTTCCTTTGTTTTAGGAACAGCTATTGGATTAGATGAATTACAAGATATTTTACAAAAGTATAAGCTAGAAGAACGTATTGATAATGAATATGACGAGGTAAAAAAATATTGGTCTAATTTATTAGATATTGTAAAAATAAAGTCACCTGATAAAAGTTTTAATTATATGATGAACGGTTGGTATTTATATCAGACGATTGCTTCTCGTCTATATGCTAAAGCAGGATTTTATCAAGTAGGAGGAGCTTATGGCTTTAGAGATCAATTACAGGACGCAGTTAATATTTGTAGTGTAATACCTAGTATAACGAAAGAACAGATAATTAAAAATGCTATGCATCAATTTAAGGAAGGAGACGTTTTACATTGGTGGCACGAAGATAATATGTTAGGATTGCGAAGCCATTATATGGACGATTTCCTATGGCTAGTGTACGCTACTAATAAATATATTGAAATTACAGAAGATAGTAAGATATTAGAGGAAGAAATATGCTTTATAGAAGGAGATGCTTTGCTTCCAGGTGAAACAGAGAAAGGAATTACTTACTGGTATACTAAAGATAAGAAATCATTGTTAGAACATTTATTGTTATGTATCAATCGTACAATTAATAATACAGGCGAGAACGGATTACCTTTAATTGGTGGTGGCGATTGGAACGATGGTATGAATAAAGTAGGTATTCTAGGGCGAGGTACTAGTGTTTGGTTAGGTTTCTTTGCTTATCTTGTTATTAGTGATTTCCTTAAAGTAGGAAAGAGCTATGATGTTAAATTGGATTATTCTAAATATAATAATTATTTAGATAATTTAAAAGAAGCATTAAATACGGTAGGATGGGATGAAGATTATTACAAAAGGGCTTTCTATGATAATGGTAGTCCATTAGGTTCCATTAAAAATGACGAATGTCAAATCGATTTAATATCACAAAGTTTTGCTATTCTTTCTTCAGTTATTCCTTTTGAACGACTTGGCAGTGTAATAAAAAGTGTTGAAGATAAATTAGTGGATAAAGATACTAAAATTATTAAATTATTAGATCCACCATTTAAAGATGCTAAAAACATTCCAGGATACATTATGGATTATCCAAAAGGGATAAGAGAAAATGGCGGACAGTATACTCATTCTGTTATTTGGTATATAATGGCTTTAATAAAAGTAGGTTATATCGACAGGGCTTATCAATATTATCAAATGATTAATCCTGTTAACCGAACTATGTCACAAGAAGATGTTAATGTTTATAAAATAGAACCATATGTAATAGGTGCGGATATATATAGTAATTATAAATATAAAGGTCGTGGTGGATGGAGCTGGTATACAGGAAGTGCTGGTTGGTTTTATAACGTAGGTCTTACTAGTATAATTGGTTTTAAAAAAGAAGGTAATTATTTAAGTTTTGAACCACATACACCTAGTGAATGGAAAAATTTTGAATTACAATACAACTATATGGATACTACTTATAAAATTAAAGTTAATTTAAAAGAAAAACAAGATAATATTATGGTTGATGGCGAAGAGGTTAAGGGTAAAAAGATACGTTTAAAAAATGATAAAAGAATACATGCTGTAGTGATAAATATAAAAGGAGGGATAGCTAGTGATAAAAAGTGAATTTAACAAATATACAGCAAAATTTATAAGTGGTGTTGACCAAGTTAAGTTAAATAAAAGTAGTAAAAAACTCATTAAATCTTTTGTCGATGGAGAACTTGCTTACTTAAATGACATTAATAGTTATGTTTCAAAGGAAGAATTGAATGATATTATTAAAGTGGCTGAATATACTAGGAACAATTGTGATGTTTTTATTGTTATTGGTATAGGTGGTTCGTACATGGGAACTAAAGCGATTATGGAAGCTTTACTTCCAACTTTTAATAGGGAAAAGCCGGAGGTTATCTTTTTAGGTACTAATCTTTCTTCTTTATATTATCGTGATGTGATCGAGTACATAAAAGATAAAGATGTAATTGTTAATGTTATATCTAAGTCAGGTGAAACTTTAGAACCAAGTATTGCCTTTGATATTATGGAATATATTATGAAAGGTAAATATAGCGAAGAGGAAATGAAGGAAAGAATTATAATTACAACTGATGCGAAAAAGGGAAGTTTAAGAAAGAAAGCTAAAGAGGGAGGGTATTTTACTTTTGAAATACCACCTAAGATTGGGGGCAGGTTTTCAGTATTTACACCAGTAGGGTTATTTCCTTTAGCAGTAATGGGAATTGATATTTTAACTTTACTTGAAGGCTTTATGAGTGGTAGTGAATATTTAGATAAAGCTTTTGAGTACGCTATCGCTAGGGAAGTGTTGTTCCGTAAAGGTAAATATGTTGAAGCTTTTACTGTTTATGATGAAAAATTATATTATTTCACGGAATGGTTAAAGCAATTATTTGCGGAAACACAAGGTAAAAATGGTAAAGGTATTTTACCTATATCGATTGTTAATACTAGGGATTTGCATTCTATGGGGCAATTCCTACAACAGGGTAAGGATATTGTTTTTGAAACAACTATTGGTATTATCGATGAACCAGTTATAAAAATTAATAAGTATGATAAAACTTTGCAGGAGATAAATCGTATTGCCCTTGAAAAAGTATGTGAAGCCCATTATAGTGATAAAACACCAAGTTTAGTATTGTATGCTTCACAATTAGACGAATTTAATCTTGGTGAATTAGTTCGTTTCTTTATGACATCTGCTATTGTAGGAGCATTATTAATTGATGTTAATCCTTTTGATCAACCAGGGGTAGAAAAATATAAAAGTTTAATTAATGATGCTTTGAATAGTATAGTTATATTTTAAAAGGCAAGAAAAGAAATTTAAAAATAAGTGTAGGAATTTGAAAATTTTAGAAAAGTGAAAAAGGAACTTTTGCTTAAAAAAAAGAAATAAAATTGTAAAAGAAAAGTCTATTTTATAGGCTTTTTCTAATGGGGAAAATGGAAGTATGATTTGGCGATGCTTTGATAGGAGGTGATAAGTGCTTGATAAGAAATTGATAATTTTAGATAAGGCTTTGATAAAGTTTTTGCTAAGCAATTGATAAGTTTTTTGGTAATGACATATAAGTTTTTTGATAAAGGTTTGGCTAAATATTGGTAAAGCTTTTGAGAAAATTTTGGGCAAATTTTTAGATGATATTAAATTTTAGTAAAGATGGGGACAATTTTTAGAAATTTTGTAATAAAGTTTTTAAAAAATGCCATAAAATGAAATTTAATTTTTTACTTACAATAAAAAACGTTAATTTTCCAAAATTTTTACTGATATTTGCTGAAAGACTTAATTCTATATCAATAATTAAAAATGGAATTTAACTTTTCAATTTATGAATTTTAAGAGTTTTTTATTTTTGATAAATTTTTACCTTTTTGTAGGATATATTTTTTTTTATTTATAAGGAATTTACTTTGCAAATTTTCTTTATACTAGAAATTTATTTGGAAAAGGTAAAAAATGTAAAAAAAAATTTCTTTTAAATAAGTGTGGTAAAAATTGGCATAAAGAAAATATGAAAAGTAGTTGACTAACAAACTTATGTATGATATTTTGTAATTATGGGGGGCTAAAGTATGAATGTTTATCAAGCTTATTATTTTCGAATGTATCCTAATAAAGAACAACAAGTAAAGTTAAATCAGTTTTTAGGTAGTTCTAGATTTATTTATAATCATTATCTTTCACTAAAAGAAAAAACTTATAAAGAGACCGAAAAAATTTTTCTTAAAGATTATAGCAAGTAGATATGTATTATCCAAGTAATTAGATATGTAGTCATTGTGGGAAAAAGGAAGAAGAATTGAAGGATTTAAACATACGAAAATATAAATGTAATGGATGTGGATTACTATTAGATAGAGATATAAATGCAAGTATTAA
>CANQYA010000009.1 GCA_947627965.1 uncultured Bacilli bacterium | reverse complement strand
TTGGTCTCTCGAGGAAGAAAGATCCTATGAAGGAGAAATACCAAATCGTGAGGTTTGGGCATGATTTATTTATAAATCATTTTGTTCTGGTGGTTATTATGAAAGAAGATATTTATTTTATGAATATAGCTTTGAAGGAAGCAGAAAAAGCTTATTTTGAGAATGAAATTCCAGTGGGTGCAGTCATAGTAGAAAATGGTAATATTATTGCAAAAGCCCATAATAAGCGTGAAAAGTCACATAGTGTTTTAAGTCATGCTGAAATTTTAGCTATTATTAAAGCAAATAAGAAGAAAAAAGATTGGCGATTAAATAATTGTGTTATGTATATTACTATGGAGCCATGTCCAATGTGTGCTAGTGCAATAAAACAATCGCGAATTTCTAAAGTTGTTTATGGTTGTTCTTCAAATGATAGTAATAATTTAAAGATTATTAATAAAATTTTAAAAAATGATTTTTTTAGTCCACCTATAAATATAAAGAGGAATATTCTTAATGAAGAATGTTCAAAGATCATTAAGCAATTCTTTGCTAATAAAAGGTAATAATAACAAAAAATATATATTATCATAAAACAAACGTTTGAAAAATATTTCCCGGGAAATAAAATTGAAACATAAGTTCGTAATTTAAAAAATTTAAACATTTATTAAAAAGGTAAAAAACGAAACTTTAATATTATAGTTTTTATATATTTTACTTTATAATTGTATAAACTTTTTATTTGCAGCAGTTCAATGTTTCACGTGAAACATTATATTTTTTTATAATATTTACTTTTTATAAATATATAATTGCTTAATATTAATACTATATATGATATTAATATGCAAACTCAATTATATTGTTTATTTGCATTATTTCAATGTTTCACGTGAAACATTGAAATAATATATATCAATATTATATTTTTTTATAAAAAACTTATTTTTAAAAAAGCAAACAGATAAATAATTTAATTATGCATAAACGAAAACATTTTATTATATTTAAAAATGTATGTTTCACGTGAAACATAAAAAATACTATTAATTATTAATAAAGGATTAAATAAGTGTTTATAAAAGAATATGTATATATTATAAATATAAAAAGAGATATTTAATTTTATGTAAAATGTTATAGCACAATAGAACAGAAGTTTGAAAAATATTTCCCGGGAAATAATTTTTTTGAAATAATGTGTTTATTGTAAAAAAAACTAGACTATAGATATAGTTAATTACTGTTTCTTAATACTTATTGAATAGAATAATGAGACTTTAATAATAAATATTAAAACTAATTTAAATGTTTTTATAACAAAATATTAAATGCTGTTAAAATTATAAAATATAATCATAATGTTTCACGTGAAACATTGGTTTATAATATATCACAAAATAGAAAAATACTTTATATAGAATTTAGTAACTATAAAATAATAACTAGTACAATATGAATAATATTAATTTATAAAAAGGAAAAAAGCACAGGTAAAAAAATATATAAAAAATATATATTTTATAAAACAAATGTTTGAAAATTATTTCCCGGGAAATAAAATTAAAACATAAGTACGAAAAATATTTCCCGGGAAATATTTTAAAAATAAAATATATTATCTTAATTATTTGTTTTTACTGTTTTTTTTAACTAAACTTAAAGACTTTTTAAAAAATATTTGATACAATTAAACAGGAGGGAGAAGTATGAGCTACTTAACATTATATAGAAAATATCGACCTAAAAGTTTTGAAGAAGTATCTGGTCAAAAAGTTCCCATAACAATTTTGAAAAATGCAATTAAGAATGATAAAATATCTCATGCTTACCTATTTGCAGGACCAAGGGGGACTGGAAAAACTAGTATTGCTAAAATACTATCGAGAACTATTAATTGTGATCAACATGGTACTGAACCGTGTGAGAAATGCCCATCGTGTATAAATTCTAATTCTAAAGAATGTGTTGATATTATCGAAATAGATGCTGCGTCAAATAACGGTGTTGACGAAATAAGAGAACTAAAAAGCAAAATTAATATAGTTCCTTCATATTTAAAATATAAAGTTTATATTATTGATGAGGTTCACATGTTATCAACAGGGGCTTTCAATGCGTTGCTTAAAACTTTGGAAGAACCTCCTTCTCATGTAATATTTATTTTAGCAACGACCGAAGTTCAAAAAATACCAGCTACTATCTTATCGCGATGTCAAATTTTAGAATTTAAAAAAATTCCTAATGTAGATATGAAAAAAAGATTAACAGATATTTGTAATTTTGAAAACATAAAAATAGATGAACAAGCCATTGACGAAATAATTAGTCTTTCTGATGGTTGCCTAAGAGACGCACTTAGCTTGCTTGAAAAAGCAATATCATTTAGCGATGGTGATATTACTGAAGAAGATATTAGAAATATGTGTGGTAAAATTGCAAACAAAGAAATAGCTGATTTTATTGATTTGGTTGTAAATAAAAAAAGTGATGAACTTATAAAAAAAATTAATGAATTATATTATGCAGATTACGATATGCTTTATTTTGCGGAAGACTTGATTAATCAATTAGAATATAAAATATTTGAAGAAAAACAAAACCAAAACATTTTTTCAAATATCTTATCCATGTTTATAGATATATATGATAAAATGAAAACAACTTCTGTTAATAAAAAAATAATTTTAGAAATAGAATTATTAAAAAATATAGAACAAAATGATGAAAATATTTCCCGGGAAATATTTTTGAAACAGACGTTCGACAAAGAAAATAATGTTATAAAAAATAATGACAGCCAAGACGAAAACATAAACACTTCTAAAAAAACAGAAGAAAAAATAGTTAATGAGCCTTTAAAAACGTTAGATTATAATGATTTTAAAAAAGTTCGTATGAATAATGCTTTTTATGAAGCTTCAAAAGATATTTTAAATGAACTAAAAAACGATTGGAATAAACTTAAAGATAATGCTTTTGATAAAACGAATGGTTCGTATATATGTAATTTACTCGACGGTTTACCAGTAGTTGCTAACAACGATTATATTGCATTAGCGTTTCCTTACGAATCGATGGCTAATAACATAAATGAAGAATACATTACAATTGAAAAAATATTAGTTCAATATTTAAATCAAAAAAAACATGTTGTAGCTATTTCTAACGAAGAATGGAAACAATATCGAAGCGAATATATTAATAAATTAAATAATGGATTAAAATATGAAATAATAAATGATACATATATAAATGTTGAAAAAAATAATAATATTACTGAACCAAAAATAAAAAAAGATGATAGTGCTTTAGGCATAGAAAAAAAAGCATTAGAATTATTTGATTCAGATATAATAGAAATAGAATAAGGAGAGATGAAATATGAATATGCAAGCTATATTAAAACAAGCCCAAAATATGCAAAAGGACATGATGAAAGCAAAAGAGGAAATTGATAATACTATTTTTGAAGGAGAAAGTTCTTTTGTTAAAGTTCAAGTAAAAGGAACAAAAGAAATAGTTTCTTTAAAAATTAATACTGAAGAAGCAATAAGTACCGATGAGATAGAAATGTTAGAAGATATGATTACTGTTGCTATTAATTCTGCATTAAAAAAAGTAGACAAAATGACAGAAGAAAAAATGAGCAAATTCGGTAATATGCCAGGATTATTTTAATTATGTATCCAGATGCTTTAAAAGATTTGATTGCTAGTTTTCAATTATTGCCGGGAATAGGTGAAAAAACAGCGGAACGTTTAGCTTTTTACATGGTTAATATTGATGAAGAAAAGGCAGAATTTTTTTCAAATTCAATTGTAAATGCTAAAAAGAATTTACACAAATGTCCTATTTGTTCAAATATTACCGATAAAGATATATGTAATATATGTGCCGACGAAACACGTGATAAAAGTATTTTATGTATCGTTGAAGATTGTAAATATATAGTTATGTTTGAAAAAATTGGAACATATAAAGGACTATATCACGTATTAGATAATCTAATTTCACCGTTAGATGGTATTAATCCTGAAGATATAGGAATTGACAAATTAGTAAAAAGAATTGAAAAATCTAAATTTAAAGAAGTAATTATTGCTGTCAAGCCTTCAATCGAAGGAGAAACGACTAGTTTATACATAAAGAAAATATTAGAAGGATTAAATATTAAAGTAACGAGAATAGCTAGTGGAATACCGTTAGGTGCTGATATTGAATATATTGATGCTATGACTTTGGAAAGGGCACTACTTGACCGAAAAGAGATAGAATAAATTTCTTTATTAATCATAAATTTAGGTGAGGCGATATTTATGATTAGTAAAATATTAAAAAAATTAGTTTTTGCAATTGTTCTTTTATATAGTTTTAATTTAATAGCAGTTAAACTAGGGTTAATCGTACCTATTAATTATATAACTATATCCTTAGTTACATTATTAGATATACCTGCCTTAATTTTATTGGTTTTTTCACTTATATTAATTTTTTAATATTAAATAGGGGGAGTTATTATGCAGTTAGATAACATTATTAACAAATACTTTACTAATAAAATTGGACATGCTTATTTACTTAAAACAAATGATATAAATAAAGTCATTACAATTGCCAAAAATATTTTTTCCCAAAATTTTTATGACGACAATATCGATGAATTAATAAACAATAATGTGTATTCTGATTTAAAAATTATTAAACCAGATGGATTATGGATAAAAAAAGAGCAAATATTAGATTTACAATCTGATTATAAAACGAGATCCATTTACAATAATAAAAGAATATATATAATTAATAACGCTGAAAACTTAAATAAGTCATCAGGAAACACTCTTTTAAAATTTTTAGAAGAACCTAACGAAGATATAATTGCTTTTTTAGTTACTGATAATAAAAATAAAGTATTAGATACATTAGTTTCAAGATGTCAATATTTGGTACTTGACTCGAATAGCGAAGAAGTATTTAATAATTATGAAGAAGCTTTGGAATGTTGTTCATTAATTGAAAATAATAAAAAATTAGCTAATATTTCTTTAATGGCAAAATTGGAGGAATATCAAGATAGATTAATGATAAAAAAACTGTTTCAAAAAATGTTATTCATTTATGAGCAATGCCTATTAAAATTATGTGACATCGATACAAATGTTGAATTAGCAAAAATTGACGAAATTATTAGTAAAAATATCAATAAAAGTGATATTATAAAGAGATTAGAGGCATTATCCTTTGCCATAGATATTTTAGATACTAATATTAATTTGAAATTATTAATTGATAAAGTTTTGATTATGATGTTTGGAGTTGATTAAAATGTTTGATGTTATAGGTATAAAATTTGAAAATTCTAATCGTTTATATTTTTTTGATATAAACAATTTAGAATTAGAAAAAGGACAAGCTGTAATTGTCGAAACCGAAAAAGGTTTACAGTATGGTATAGTTGCAACCGAGACAAGAAAAATCGAAGAAAAAGACATAATAACTCCTATGCGAAAAATTGTGAGAATAGCAACTACTAAAGACGAAGAACAAAATGCTGATAATATAAAATTAGGTGCGAAAGCTTTAGAAGATGCTAAAAAATATGCAAATAAATTACAATTAGATATGCATTTTATAAATGCAACCTTTACTTTTGATAAAAATCAATTAATATATAATTTTTTAGCTGACGAACGTGTTGATTTTAGAGAACTTGCTAAAAAACTAGCTTCTATATATAAAACAAGAATTGAACTAAGACAAATTGGTGTACGAGATAAAGCTAAAGAAGTTGGTGGATTAGGTCCTTGTGGAAGATATCTTTGTTGCAACACCTTTTTAACTGATTTTGATAGCGTGTCAATTAATATGGCTAAAAACCAGTATATAGCACTTAATCCAACTAAAATAAATGGTATTTGTGGTAGGTTATTATGTTGTTTAAAATATGAAGATGATCAGTATACAGAAATGAAAAAAAATTATCCAGATATTGGTGTTTATATAAAGAAAGACAATGTAAGTGGCAAAGTAGTATCACATAATTTATTTAAAAAAACTTATACCATAGAATGTAACGACAAGACCTTAGTTGAATTGCCGATTGATGATGAAAGTAATTAATGATTTAATTGGTTACAAAGATAAAAAAATAGTTCAAGATACTGACTGGTTCATGTTTTCTTTAGATTCTATTCTATTACCAAGATTTGTAACAATTAATAAAAATATTAAAAACATTTTAGATATTGGAACAGGTAATGCACCTATTCCTGTAATACTATCAACTAGGACAAAGGCTAAGATATATGGTATTGAAATACAAAAAGATTTATATGACCTTGCTACTGAAACAATTAAATTAAATAAACTATCTCATCAAATATCTCTAATAAATGATGATGTAAAAAATATTGGAAAATATTTTCAATATGGTTTTTTCGATGTTATTTTAACAAATCCACCTTTCTTTAAAGTGTATGAAGAAACAAAGAAAAATGAAGATATTCACAAAGTAATAGCTAGACATGAAGTAAGTCTAAATTTAGAAGAGATAGTAGCAATAGCAAGTAAATATTTAAAAACTGGTGGTATTTTTGCTATGGTCCATCGTACTGAAAGGTTAATGGATATCTTGAGAAGTTTTAATAATAACAACATTGAGCCTAAAAAGATACAATTTATTTACCCTAAAAAAGGTACTAATTCAAATATAGTATTAGTTGAAGGTAGATATAGAGGTAATGCTGGATTAAAAATATTACCTCCTATCATTGCTCATAAAAACGATGGTAGTTACAGCGATGATATATTAAAATATTTTAAGGAGGAGAATAATGAGTCAAAAGAGCTATAATGGCAAAAATTCATTGTATTTAATTCCTACACCAATTGGAAATTTAGAGGATATAACTTTAAGAGCAATCAATATTTTAAAAAAAGTAGATGTTATTTTTTGCGAAGATACGAGAATTGCTGGTTTATTATTGAATAAGTTAGATATTAAGAAAAAATTAATTAGTTGTAATAATATCAATGAAGAAGTTGTTAAAGAAAAAGTAGTTGATTATTTAGAAAAAGGAAATGATGTTGGATTAATAACAGATAGGGGAACACCTATAATTAGTGATCCAGGTTATAAAAGTGTGGAATACGCTATTGCAAAAGGATATAACGTTATTGGACTTCCTGGATCAACGGCTTTAATTCCTGCTCTTATCACTTCGGGGATAGAGCCTTCACCTTTTTTGTTTTATGGCTTTCTTAGTAACAAAACTAGTAAGTTAGAAAAAGAATTACAAGAATTAAGTTTAATTAAGTATACCCTTATTTTTTATGAGGCACCCCATCGTATTAGGGCAACACTTAATTCAATAAAAAAAATATTAGGTGATAGAAAAATATCCCTTAATAGAGAAATATCAAAAATGTACGAAGAAATATACCGCGGTACAGTATCTAGTGTTTTACAAGAGTTAGGGGAAGATATTAAAGGTGAATTTGTTCTAATTGTAGAAGGTAATAAAGATACAACTGATTATAATGATATAACTATTAAAGAACATATACGTAATTATATTAATTTAGGTTATAATGAAAAAGAAGCTATGAAATTAGTTGCAAAAGATAGAAAAATAGCAAAATCAATTATTTATCGTGAATATCATAAGGAAGTGAACGATTAATGAAACTTATTGTGGGATTAGGAAACCCAGGAAAACAATACGAAAATACTAGACATAATATGGGCTTTTTCTATATTGATAAATATGCCGATAAAAAAGGTGTTATAATAAATAAAGAAAAATTTAATGGATTATACGCTGAATTTAATTGTAATAATGAAAAAATTATTTTACTAAAACCACTTTCCTATATAAATTTATCCGGAGAAGTAATAAAAAAATATGTAGATTATTTTAATATTGATTTAAAAAATATGTTAATAATTTGTGATGATTTGGATACTGAACTTGGTAAATATCGTTTAAGAGCAACAGGTAGCAGTGGTGGGCATAATGGTTTAAAAAATATTGAAGCACTATTAAATACTAAAGATTATTATCGCTTAAAGATAGGGATTTCCAATGATAAATTAATTGATACGAAAGATTACGTTTTATCAAAAATAAATAATGACGATATGCAGGTAGTTAACGATAATAGCGAGATAATATGTAATATTATTGACGATTTTATTAATATGGATTTTCAATTATTAATGACAAAGTATAATAGAAAATAATGGTGATGTTATGAGTAATATAGACGATATTATTATGAATAATGATACAAAAAACATGAGTTTGATGGGAATGACTGATGAATTTTTTTGTTTGTATGTTTCTAAATTATTGCAAGCTAAAAAAAGAGATATTGTTATTATTACTTCAACTTTGTTTGAAGCTAATAAATTAGTAAATTCATTAAATAACTATAGTGATAATGTTTATTTATTTCCCTGTGACGACTTTTTAACGAACGTATCTATTGCTGTAAGCCCAGAATTAAAAATAACTAGATTGGAAACAATTAATAAGATAATCGAAAATGAAGGTAATAAAATAGTTGTTACACACTTAAACTCTTATTTAAGATATCTTCCTAATTTAGAAACTTACAAAAATAATATTATTAATCTAAAAGTGGGGCAAGAAATAGTACGCGAGGAATTAATTGATAAATTATTAAATATTGGTTATGTCCGTGAAACGACTGTCAACCGTACAGGAGACCTTAGTATAAGGGGTTTTGTAATTGATATCTTTCCTTTAAGTAGTAAAAATGCTGTCAGATTAGAGTTCTTTGGTGACGAAATTGACTCAATTCGTTATTTTGATGTAAATACGCAAAAGTCTATCGATAATATAGATAATGTTACTATATATCCTAATAGTGAAATAATGGGAAATAGTGTAGAAGACGATATTAAAAATAAATTTAATATTACCGATAATCCTAACAATATTGCTAATTATTTAATTAATCCTATAACAATTGTTAAAGACTACACCCAAATAGAATCTTCATATCAAAAATTACAAGAAGATATATTTGAGTATTTTACGAGAAAAGAGATAAATAATAGTAATCAAATTATGTTTTCTTTAGATAAAATACCTAGTGATTGTATCTTATATAACACTTTTGATAACGAAGTATTAACATTTAAAAATTATAAAAAAATAAATTTTAATATTGGTGTAATTTCCTCTTTTCATGAAAATATAGAGGCAATAACTAATTACATAAATCTAAACTTAAAAAAAGGAAATACAGTAATTGTATGTTTAAAAGATTATCAAATTAAAAGTTTTACCAAATTTATTGATTTAGATTATCATTTAGTAAAAGATGATAATATTGTTATAAATCAATTAAATATTATAAATAAATGCATTAATGAAGGTTTTATTTATGACAAATACATTATATTAACAGAAAAAGAATTATTTAATACGACCAATAATATTAGTAAATATAAAACTACTTTTAAATATTCGACAAAGATTAAAAATATAAGTAATTTGTCTGTTGGTGACTATGTTGTCCATAATGTTCATGGAATTGGTATATATAACGGAATAAAAACATTAAGTAAAAATGGTCTTATGAAAGATTATTTGGAAATATTATATGAAGGAACAGATAAGTTATATATTTCGGTAGAGAAAATGGAATTAATCAGCAAATATACTGGTAAAGAAGGGGTTGCCCCTAAGATAAATAAGCTTGGTGGAACAGAATGGGCTAAAACTAAGCTTAGGGTTAGAAATAAAGTAAGACAGATTGCCTCTGATTTAATTAAATTATATGCATCGCGACAAATGCAAAAAGGTTATGCCTTTAGACCTGATACAGAGTTGCAAGTACTATTTGAAAATGAATTTCAATACGAATTAACCCCTGATCAAAAAATTGCCATTAATCAAATAAAAAGTGATATGGAATCGATAAAACCAATGGACAGATTACTATGTGGGGATGTTGGTTATGGTAAAACCGAAGTAGCTTTTAGAGCAATGTTTAAGGCAGTTAGTGATTCAAAACAAGTTTTATATCTATGTCCAACTACTATTTTATCAAATCAACAATATAATAATGCTATTCAGAGATTTAAAAATTATCCCGTTAATATAGCTCTTTTAAATAGATTTGTTTCTTCAAAGAGAACAAAAGAAATAATTGCTGACTTAAATAATGGTAAGATTGATATATTAATCGGTACTCATCGTTTGTTAAGTGACGATATTAGACCCAAAGATTTAGGTTTGCTTGTTATTGACGAGGAACAAAGATTTGGAGTAACGCACAAAGAAAAAATTAAACAATATAAAAATAATGTTGATGTTTTAACTTTAACAGCTACACCGATACCTAGAACGCTTCAAATGTCAATGATGGGAATTAGAAGTTTATCCCTTATTGAAACACCACCAGTTAATCGTTATCCAGTAGAAACTTATGTAATAGAAGAAAATAATTTATTAATAAAAGATGCTATATATAAAGAATTATCAAGAAATGGGCAAACTTTTGTCCTTTATAATAGTATTGAAAAAATAGAGTCTAAAACAAGTGAAATATCTTCTTTAGTTCCCGATGCAAGAGTTGTATATGCCCATGGTAAAATGCCAAAGGAAGACTTGGAAGATATTATGTTTAAATTTATTAATCATGAATTTGATGTTTTGGTATGTACAACTATTATCGAAACTGGAATAGATATACCTAATACTAATACTTTAATTATAATAGATGCCGATCGTTTTGGACTTAGCCAGTTATATCAAATAAGAGGTAGAGTTGGTCGAAGTGATAAAATAGCTTATGCTTATTTAATGTATGACAAAAATAAAATATTAACTGAAACAGCTATAAAAAGGTTAAAAGTTATTAAAGAATTTACCGAATTAGGTAGTGGTTTTTCTATTGCTACAAGAGATTTATCAATACGTGGTGCAGGTGATATATTAGGTAGTGAACAAGCTGGATTTATCGACAATGTTGGAATTGATTTATACTTAAAAATATTAAATGATGAAGTAAAGAGACTTCAAGGTGAAGAAGTAGAAGAAGATTTAAATGTTTCAATGAAACCACTTTTAGAAGTAGATACTCATATTGACGATAAATACGTTCAAGAAAATGAATTAAAAATTGAAATTCATAAGAAAATTAATGAAATCGATTCATATCCAAAATTATTAGAAGTAAAGGAAGAATTAGAGGATCGTTTTGGTACTTTAGACGAAAAATTAATTATTTATATGTACGAAGAATGGTTTGAGAAGATGGCTAAAGAAAAACATGTCGACGAAGTGCGTCAAACTAAAAATTATGTCGAATTGTACTTTAATGACAAATATTCTAGTAAAGTTGACGGTGAAAAATTATTTGAGGAAGCCTATAAAATTTCCAATATGTTCCGTTTTATGTTTAAAGATAATCGCTTAATAGTTGTTTTGGATACATTAAAATTAGAAAAACATTATATTTATTATTTAGTCGAATTGTTAAAAAATGTTGACTTTTCAAGTGATAAAGTTGACGATTAGGTTGATTTTTGATACTATTATCTTGGTAATGTAAAGATAGGTGTATATATGGATATAGAGATAAATGAGATGCTTAACGAGCAAAATCGTAAGCTTTTTATAAAGAAACTTAAATTAGATTTGGATAGTAATAGTGAAGTAACTTTACTAACAATTACTAATATAGTAAAAATTGAAATAGCTAAGCTATTATCTTCTTTAAAGAAAATATATTTGAAATACGAAATTGCTTTTGATGATACACTTTTTAAAGATATTTTATTAGAAGCTAAGAAAGTTATTATTTCTGATATGGAAACTTTAATTGAAGATAGAAAAGAAAAAATAAATAACTATACTGATTACGATAATAATCTGCAAATTAATAAAAAATATATTAATGATTACGGTCAGTATATTGATGAATTGCAAAAAGAAGAAGAAGATAATGTAAAGTTATCAGTTAGCGAAGTTGCAAGTAGTAAAATTTACCAAGAAATAACTAATAGAAAATTATTTGAAAAAGAAGATATCCAATTGGTTGTTTATGAACAAATCAATAGTATTTTTGCTAATGACGTAGGTAAACGTATAACTGATGAGGTAAAATTGCGCAATAATACTTTAAAAAATATGTCAAGAGAAACATATTCTTATTATAAAGATTTAAATAATAATACTGTAAAAAGAGCTAAAAGAAAGGAAAAAACAGGTTAAAAAGCAAAAACTCACGTGGTGAGTTTTTTTAATATTGACTATTGGTAAAATTTACCAAAGGAAATATACCCCTAAAAATATTATAATTTAATTGTAGAGAAAAAATATTTATCTTTAGTAGGTATAATTTTTTATTCGTAACAAATACTAAATTATGAAAGAAAGAGGGGAATTCCTATGGAAACAACTGGCGTAGTAAGAAGAATTGATGATTTAGGTAGAATAGTTATACCCAAAGAAATAAGAAGAACTCTTGGAATAAAAGATGGGACCTCGTTAGAGATATTTGTAGAAAAAGATATGGTCGCTTTGAAAAAGCATTCTTCAATGAACAATCTGTTACATTTTGCAGAGGTATATGTCGATTCTATATATAATGCTTTGAAAAAAGATATTGTTGTAACTGATCGCGATAATGTTATAGCAAGTGCCGGATCTTTGAAAAAAGAATATTTAAGTAAACCCATAAGCAGTTATTTAGAAAGCTGTATTGATAAAAGTAGTAATATTATTGAAGAAGAGTTTAAAAATATTAGTATTATTGAGGGTAAAAGTGAAAATTGCAGTTACGTGATTAGTAGTATAATATCTAATGGCGAAGCAATTGGATCAGTAATTATCTTATCTTTTAATGATGAAATCGGCGATTTGGAGGCAAAGACTGCCCAAATAGCGTCACAATTTTTTGGAAAACATATTGAAGAATAGTAATAATAATGGTATAATCTAATATATTAATTATGACGTTGAAGGAAAGAGCTATAATGAAGTATGTTAGAGAGCTTTTGGTTGGTGAAAAAAAGTATACTAGTTATAGTAAATGGTTCTGGAGTTTATTATTCGATATTGAGGGTAATACGTTGCTTGCGTTAAAAGTAAGAGCATAGTTTATACTATGAAATAAGGTGGTACCACGGTTATATTCGTCCTTAACGATGATAACCGTGTTTTTTTAAGAGGTTATTTATGGGTAGATATTTTGAAAAAATAAGTTTTGAACAATTTAGCGAAGATGTAAAAAATGATTTATCTTTGTATGAAAATTATTTATTACCAAAAAGAAGTAGTAAATATAGTGCTGGATATGATTTTTTTGCAATTGATGACGTAGTTATTCCTAAAGGAGAAAGACTTAAAATTCCAACAGGTATAAAAATGAATATAGGTAATGACGAAGTCCTTTTAATAGTTGTTAGAAGTAGTATGGGCTTTAAGTATAATATACGAATGTGTAACCAAGTAGGAGTTATTGATAGTGATTACTATAATAATCCTGATAATGAAGGACATATTTGGATTAAGTTACAAAATGAAGGAGACTCTGACTTTGTAATTAAGAAAAATAATGCGATATGTCAAGGAATTATTACTAAGTATTTAACGGTTGATAATGAAGAAAATATTTGTGAAACAAGAAAAGGTGGAATTGGATCCACAGATAGGGGTGATAATAATGGATAAATATTATATAACGACAGCTATTGCTTATACATCTGGTAAACCACATATTGGTAATACTTATGAAATTGTTTTGGCGGACGCCATAGCAAGATATAAAAGGCAAAAGGGTTTTGATGTTTATTTTCAAACAGGAACTGATGAACATGGCGAAAAAATAGAGATAAAAGCTAGGGAAAAAGGTGTTACGCCTCAGGAGTATGTCGATAGTGTAGCTAGTGAAATAAAGAATATTTGGGATATAATGAATACCAGCTATGACAAATTTGTAAGGACAACTGATCCTGTTCACGAAAAACAAGTACAAAAAATATTTAAGAAAATGTACGATAAAGGAGATATTTATTTAGGTAAATATGAAGGAATGTACTGTACTCCTTGTGAATCTTTTTTTACTGAAAGCCAATTAGTAGATGGTAAATGTCCTGATTGTGGTAGAGAAGTAAAGAAAGCTAGTGAAGAAGCTTATTTCTTTAGATTGTCAAAATATCAAGATAAATTAGTTGAATACTATAATAGTCATCCTGATTTTATTAAACCAGATGCTAGAAAAAATGAAATGATTAATAACTTTATAAAGCCGGGTTTACAAGATTTATGTGTATCAAGAACTTCCTTTAGTTGGGGAATTCCTGTCGATTTTGACCCTAAACATGTCGTTTATGTTTGGTTAGATGCTTTAACTAATTATATTACTAATATTGGTTATGATGTTGATAATCCAAGTCCTATGTTTAATAAACTTTGGCCAGCTGACTTGCATTTAATTGGTAAAGATATTATAAGGTTCCATACCATTTATTGGCCATGCTTTTTAATGTCTTTAGATTTACCTTTACCTAAACAAGTTTTTGGACATCCTTGGTTATTATTTGGCAATGATAAAATGAGTAAATCTAAAGGTAATATTATGTATGCTGATGATTTGGTTAAGTATTTTGGGGTCGATGCCGTTAGATATTATGTTTTACACGAGATACCTTATGCGAATGACGGTAGTATTTCCTATGAAACATTAATTGAAAGAATTAATAGTGATTTAGCTAATGTTTTAGGTAATTTAGTTAATCGTTCTATCACCATGGCTAATAAATATTTTAATGGTCAAGTAAAAAATACTAAAGAAAATGATACACTCGATAATGATTTAATTGCAAGTGTTAAAAAACTTGAATTAAAAATAGACGATAAAATGGATCGTTTAGAAATAGGTAGTGCTTTAGACGATATATTTGAGGTATTAAGAAAAAGTAATAAATACATTGACGATACAATGCCTTGGTCTTTAGCAAAAGACGAAAATAATAATAAACGATTAGAAACGGTTATTTATAATCTTTTAGAAACAATAAGAGTTTGTGCTGTCGCACTTAGACCATTCTTGCCTGATACTTCAGACGAAATATTAAAGCAACTAAATATAAAAGACGAATTATGTACATTTAATGAAAATAACCTTTATAGTACAGGTGTTCCTTCTCCTTTATTTGTACGTATCAATAAAGAAGAAAAGTTAAAAGAAATAGGAGAAAATTAAATTAAATAAGCAAAAAAAGTTAAGTAGCGGTGGATGCGGAAATTAGTTTCTTGAAGAAAAATAATCCTATGAAAGAGAAATACCAAATTGCAAAATTTGGGCATGATTTATAAAATAAATCATTTGTTTTGGGGGAGGGTATATGTATATAG